>JBCCSW010000183.1:0-8431 GCA_039199465.1 Pseudomonadota bacterium | reverse complement strand
GGCGCCGTCGGCGGGGATCGGCCTTGGCGAGCCGACGTTCGCCGATCTGCCGGAGGTCGAGGGCGACACCGTTCACCTCGACGTCGTGGATCGTTGGGGCAACCTGGTTTCGGCGACGCCGAGCGGCGGCTGGTTGCAGAGCTCGCCTGCGGTCGGTGGGCTCGGCTTCAGCGTGACGACCCGGGGCCAGATGTTCTGGCTCGATCCCGGACTGCCCGGCGCACTCGGACCAGGCCGCCGCCCACGGACGACGCTCACGCCGACGCTGATCACGCGCGATGGCCAGCCCTATCTCGGTATTGGCACGCCCGGCGGCGACCAGCAGGAGCAGTGGTCGCTTTCGACATTTCTCCGGATCTTCCAGCAGCGTCTGGGCCTGCAGGCGGCGATCGATGCGCCGCAGTTCCACACGGCGCACTACATCTCGTCGTTCTTCCCGAGGGGTTTTGCGCCTGGCGTCCTGCATATCGAGGATCGCTTTCCGGAGGCGACCCGACAGGCCCTGGCCGCGCGAGGCCATGTGCTGGCAGAGCAGCCGGGATGGTCCCTTGGTCGGGTATGCGCCGCAGGTTTCTCGGACGGCATGGTGCGGGCCGCCGCGACACCTCGGTACATGCAGGCCTATGCTGTCGGTCGCTGAGCGCTCAGAGAGCGCCCGCGAGCGGTTCGGCAATCGTCTCGGCCGTCGCGATGTCGGCTTCGGCGAGAGCGCCTGGGCCATCGAGAAGGTTCATGGTCCCGATCACGACGCCATCACGGTGCAAGGGCACGTTGATCACCGTCTTCAGGCCAAGACCCAGGATCACGGCGTGGTCGTCGAACGCCCAGCGCATGTCTTCGGCGTTGCGCCCGAGATAGGGTTTGCCGGCGCTCAGCACCTGCTCGCCCCAGGGCGTGTCGCGCTTCGCCTTGCGACCGCCGGGCGGATAGGCGTCGGGCCGGCTGGAGTAGAGGCGCTCGACCTCCATGGCGTCGCGATGCAGGCGCATCACGGTGAAGAGCTGGTGGCCGATCATCGACTGAGCCGCCTCCTCGGCCAGGCGGCAGGCCTCCCTCAGGTCTGCTGCGCCGCCGTCGGCCGCTCTGCGCGCTGCGATAGCGCGCAATGCCTCAAGATGCGTCGCGCCCGTCATCGTGCGGCGTCCGGTCCGGTATCGAGCGCGCTTATCAATCGATCCCCGCGACGCGAGGCGCGCTCGGCGACAGCCTCAGCAGATCGCGGCCGATGATGATCTCACCGCCATAGATCTGCGCCATCTCGCCGACGAGACGCTCAAGGAACCCGGGCCGGTCCATCAAAGGCGTGAGATGGGTCAGGACGAGGGTCTTTGCGCCGGCCTCAGCCGCCGTTTTCGCCACATCAAGATGGCTTCCGGCTGCCGCGCGGAACGCCTCGCTCGGCTCGTCGCCGGTCGCGAAGTGACACATGTGGATGAGGATGTCGCAGCCCCTGGCGAGGCGGATCATGTCGTCGGTGACCCCACCATTGTCGCCGGAATAGACGATCGAGCCCTCGGCCATGTCAAAGCGGAAGGCGAGGCAGGTCAGATACGGCTCGAAATGCTGCGCGCGCCCGACCGTCAGTCGCCAGTCACGACCCTCCACCACATCGCCGGCGGCGATCTCGCGCAGAGTATGCGCTGGTGGTGTGCGCGTGCCAGTGCCCCCACGGGCGGCGAAGACGTCGAGGCTCGCCCGATGGGACACGCGCGACCGGATATCTGGCTCGTAGGCGCCGTCGTCGCCGAAAAACCGCTCATGCACCCGGGCCAACGGCGCGGGCCCATAGATCGGCAGCGCCGCGACCGTGCCGACACCGCTGTCCCATCGCTGCAGCACCAGTCGTGGATAGTCGGCGATGTGGTCGTAGTGCAGGTGGCTCAGGAAGAGATGGGTGACATCCTTCGGCGTCCTTCCCGCTTCCAGAAGTCTGTGCGCGGCACCGGGTCCATGATCGATGACGATGACGTCGTCGCCGATCTCAAGAAGATAGCCGGAGCTCTGCCGGGTCCGCGACGGCGCCGGTGTACCCGTGCCAAGCAGCGTGATCCGCATCGGCTCCCCGTGACTTCGCTCGGCGCTTGACCCCTGCCCGGCCTGCTATTCTATAGAGTATTAAGCGTTCTTCTCAAGGTTCAGAACCGTGGCCGTCAGCGCGCCGATCACCGCCGAAAACGGCATCGCTCTCGACGCCCTCCTCGGCTCGATAGAGCGGTCCGAGGTCGGCATGCGAGGCCCGAAGTATCGCCGGATCGTCGTCGCGTTCTCCGAGTGTATCCGCACTGGGCTGTTTCGCCCGGGTCAGCGGGTCCCTTCCGAAACGGCGCTTGCGCGTCGGTTGACGCTCAGCGTCGGTACGGTCCGCAAAGCGCTGGATGATCTCGCGGCCGCGGGCGTCATCGTGCGCTATCGCAAGAACGGCACCTTCATCGCCGAGCGGCGCGCGCAGGTCAGCGAGGTGTTTGTCTACCGGTTCCGCGACCCTGAGACAGGCGAAACCCAGCTGCCCTTCGTGCGCACCTACCGCGTCTGCCTCGATGGCGAAGACGGCCCCTGGCGCGACTTCCTTGGCACCGAGAGCCTCGTCCGCCTGGATCGGCTGGTTTGGTTCGAGGGTGAGCCTCCAGCACAATCCAGCGTCTATCTCCATCCGGACTACGGCAGCGTGTTCCTGGAGACGGAGGCCGATCAGCTGCATGGCGCCTCGATCCACAGGATGCTGATCGACCGCTTCAACCTGCCGTCGCTCTGCATGCGCCACGCCGTGTCGTGCCGCGCCTTCCCGGCGGAGGTGTGCACGCGTCTGATGTTGCCGGCGGGCGCGCTCGGCACTGTTTGGGATATCAGGGACAGCACGATCTGCGACGAGCCGATGGTGTTCCAGCGTTACCACCTGCCCATCGGACATCGACCGATCGAGATCGACGAGACACTTGGAGCACAGGCCCGGCACGCTGGACCGCGGCGCCGGGCGACCACCACGAAAACGACCGAACAACAGGGAGCGTGACTGATGAGACTGCTGTTTTCGAGCATGCTGGCTCTGGGCCTGATGGCAGGGCCCGCGCAGGCGGAGTGGGAGCCGGCGGGACCGATCCAGTTCTGGATTGGGTTCGGCGCCGGTGGCGGCACCGACACCCAGGCACGCGCCCTCGCCGAGGAGCTTGAGGCGCTGAAGGGCTGGCGGGTCATTCCGGAGAACAAGGCGGGCGGCGGTGGCCGCGTGATGGCCGCGCAGCTGAAGGACGCGCCGACTGACGGCCTGACCGTCGGTCTGGCGATCAACACGACCTTCGACTTCCCGACCAACGACAACATCCAGATCGACGACTTCACGTTGCTGACCATGACCGCCGGTTCGCAGATGGCGATCCTTGCGCGGGCGGATAGCGGCTGGACGACGCTTGACGACATGGTCGCGGCCGCGAAGTCGGGGACCGAGATCGTCTGGGCCAACTGGGGCAACCAGGTCGAGGCTGGCGCCGAGATGGTCGCCCGGCATTTCGACATCGAGGTGAACCACCTGCGCGGCAAGGGCGGACGGTCGGCCGTCAATGCGCTGGTCGCGAACGACGCCAATGTGGGCTGGGGCGGCGGCGTGCAGCGCCCGTTGGTGGCTGCGGGCGAGCTGGTGATCCTGGCCGCGGCTGAGCCTGAACGGCTGGAGCAGGCGCCTGACGTGCCGACGCTGATTGAGCGGGGCGTCATGCAACAGGGCCTCGGCTTTCAGTTCGTGATGGTCGGCCCGAAGGGCATGGACCCCGAGGCGGCCGACGCGATCACGGCGGCGGTCCACGAGATCCTGAACAACCCGAAGTCGAAGACGGCCGAGTTCATCAGCAAGCAGTACCCGCCGGGCCCGCTGGTCACCGCTGGCGAGGACCTTGAGGCGACGCTGCGCGCCAATCTCGAGGCCAATGTCGAGATGATGAAGCAGCTGCAGTAGTCGTCTCGGTGCATGCCCAGGACGAAACCGGCGCTGGCATGGCGGGGCTTGCCCGATGGGACATCGGGTTCGGAGCCGTCATGCTGGTCGGCGCGCTGCTGGCGCTGTTCGTCTGGTTCCCGAACGACATCCAGACCGGCTTCATCTTCACCAATGCCATCGGCCGGGTGGAGCCGGGGGACTCGTTCTTCCCGGTACTGCTTGCGATTGTCATGGCGGCGCTTGGCGCGGCTCAGATCCTCCTCGCCCTGATCCGCGGCCGGCCGGCCGGTGCGCCGGCGCGGCGGCTGACCGGCGCCAACCTGCGCTTCATGGCGACGCTTTTCGGGATAGTGCTGGCCGGGCTGGCGGTGATGTATTGGCTGGGCCCAGCGGTGGTGACGGTGATGAACGCCCTCGGCCTGCTCGAGGGCAGCTATCGTCTCTACACCGATACCGCGCCCTACAAGTATCTCGGCTTTGTCACCGGCGGCTTGGGCATGACGCTGGCGCTGATCTGGCGGACCGAGGGGCGGCTGCGTCGCGCGAGCGTCCTGTCCGTGGTGCTCGTGCTGCTGGCATCGATCCTGATCTTCGACATTCTCCTCAAGAACGTGCTGCTGCCACCCAACGCAGAGTTCTGACCCTGCCGCCCGGTTTCTGCCCGTGCGCGTGGCCCTCTGCCGGGAGGCGGTGAACGATGGATCTGGTCCTGGACTACATCGCGCTTGGCGTGATCGAGGTCTTCTACACCGCCGACGGGACCTTCGACTGGCTGCCGATCGCGATGGTCTTCGCGGGCCTGATGACAGGGATCGCGGTGGGGGCGACGCCGGGTCTCAACGGGCCCTTCGCCATGGCCCTGTCGCTGCCGGTCCTCATCTGGGCCTTCGGCGTGAGCGACGAGGCGCTGCTGCCGATCCTCGGCTTCCTCATCGGCGTGATGAAGGGCGCGACCGTGGGCGGGGCGGTGCCGGCAATCCTGTTCAACACTCCCGGCACGCCAGACGCCTATCTCACGACGCTCGACGGCCACCCCATGGCATTGAAGGGCCAGGGCCCGAAAGCGCTGAAGGTCGCGCATTTCAGCTCCGTCTGCGGCGACACATTGAGCGACATAGCCCTCTTCGTTACCGCGCCGGTGCTCGCCATCATGATCGAGCGCGTCCTGAACCTGCCGGAGAAGGCCGCCCTCATCATCCTGTCGCTATCGTTCATGGCCGCCGTCGCGGGCCGTGAGCCGCTGAAGGGCATGGCGATCGGGGTCCTCGGCATGCTGGTCGCGCTCATCGGCTCGACGCTCAGCGGGGCGGGACCGCGCATGACCTTCGGCATGCCCGAACTCGGCGGCGGCCTGCCGCTCACCTCGGCCATCCTCGGCATCCTCATCATGGGCGAGGTCTTCATGGGGATTGAGGACGCCGCGCGCCAGCGCCTCGCCAGCACCCCGAACGCGCCCCCGAGCGCACTCCCGGAGCCTCACCCGAGCACCCGCCTGTCGCGCGACGGCGATAACGCCTTCCCCTGGCACGAGCGACGCCGACTGCTGCCCCGTATCGTCACATCCGCCGCGATCGGCTCGGCCATCGGTGCTCTACCGGGTATTGGCACCACCCTCGCGGCCACGCTCGGCTATGACGTAGCACGGCGCGCCTCGAAGACGCCCGAGCGCTTCGGCACCGGCGATCCAGAAGGCGTCGCCGCGACCGAGGCCGCCAATTCCGCCGTCTCCGGCGCCAACCTGATCCCCGTCATCAGCCTCGGCATCCCCGGCAACTTCGCCGCCGTCTTCATCATCCTTGCGGTCGAATCCGTTGGTGATTTCACCTTCGGTCCCCAGGTCTTCCGCTTCACCGAGATCCGCGAGATCGAGGGCTTCGGCACCATCGTGAACGCCGACCTCGTGCTGGCCTTCGCCATGTTCACGCTGATGGTGCTGGCGAACCTCTTCAACTGGACCGTGGGGGGCGTGTTCCTCCGCTCGCTCGGCATTCTCGCGCGCGCGCCGAAGAGCATCATGCTGCCCATCGTCCTCCTGATCTGCCTGACTGCGGTCTACGCGCAGGATGGCGGTTTCATCGCGATCTGGGTGGTTCTGATCTTCGGTGTGATCGGCTACGTGCTTCGCCGGCTCGAGATCTCGATCCTGCCCTTCGTGATCGGCTTCCTGTTGTCGCCCCAGCTCGAAGAGCTGATCCGGGGCGGGTTCTCGGCATCCGGCGGCGATCCGTACTTCCTGCTGAAGTCCCCCATCGCGGTGACGTTTCTCGTCATGGCCGTGATGCTGCTCGCCTTCGCGAACGGGCGTCGAGGAGGCGAAACGAGCCCCTGATCCAGCTTCAGGAGATCGTCCGGGCATTGCTCAGACAGCCGTTGGCGGCGCGCTTCAGTGTAGGTGGGGGTTGGCCGCAGTCAGTCTGATTGATCGCGCCCTCGACAGTGTCGACGTCGGCGACGCCGGCTCTGGTCGATGCCATCCACTCTAGAAATTTCACCTCTGCCTGAATGAACGCCTGAGGCTCGATGCCTCTGATCAGCGATCGCGATGCCCCGGGGCGAAAGGATGCCGCACCACGTGCCAAGGGCAGCAGGTGAGCCCGCAACCGCGAGATCGGCGCCAGCGTTGTAAGTCGGCTCTCGTGATGGTTTTCCGATGCGGCCCGCGGCGAGCGGGTCGAGAGGCGGAGCGAAGCAGACAACGCTGATGTTTCGCCTATGGACGAAGCATTGCCGTTCCAGCGCAAAAGCCGACCTGCAGCGCGCCGAGGAGTAATGGCTCGCGACTCCGACCGATTGCTAGAGCTTCTGTTGCAAAGCGAGATTGCCAAAGGTAATGTTTATCATGCGCATTTATTCAAGTATCTTCTGGTTGAGTTCGCCCATTTCCATTCTCTGGTGCGGATATGCCTTCATTGGACTCGGTATTAGAGAATTCTACCATCCGATGGCTGCAAGCGGCGATCTGCTGCATCCGTTGCGACAGTGGTCGATGCTTGTGCCGCTTGTTACGGTGGCTGTGATATTTGTTTGCTGGCTGCTGCGGCGTCCATTGTCCGTCGGTGTCTACGTGGCCGGAACTTGCTGCATTGTCGATTCAGCATTGCTGCCGCTTTTGCCGCGTGTAGATAGTGGGTATAAGCAAGTTTACTGGATCGGCGATCAGCAGTACCAGATCCCGTGGCAGTACGGACCTTTCAATGGACAGGACGAGCCGGGAGGTAGCCACTTTTTGGTCAGGGTATCGCCCGAAGGATGGGCACCACGGTACGTTACCGACAAAAAGACAATCATTGTAGGAATAGCGTCAGACTGGAGCACCTGGCGAAATCTCAGTGGCTCAGCTGAGATATGTTCCATCGAAGAGTATCGTTTCCAATGCCAATGGTCGAACGGACGAATATCCTACCATGCCTCTGGCCACCCAGATCTTACACCAATCAATCCTGAGGCCTTCGCCATTGAAGTAACGGAGCTCCTCGATGGCTTTGCGACAAGACCAAACTGACGACGCCCGCGGGTAGCCGCCACCGATCAGGCGCGCAGCATTCGTCAACTCGGGACTTCGTGCCGAGATTCTCCGCGGCGCACAAGGTGGTGGTCTCTTGTGCTCTGTTCCCGCCAGTCTGGGCCGCTCGCTGCTAGAGTTTTCAGCGGCTGATCCCCTGGCCGGGAAGAGCGGAGAAGCATGAAGGCGAGCAAGTTCACGGATGCCCGAGACAGGCGTTCATTCTGAAGCAGTCCGATGAGGGCGTGCCGGTCGGCGACATCTGCCGCAAGGCCGAGATCAGCCAGGCGACGTGTCTCACAGCTGGCGTAAGAAGAATGCGTGCATGACGCCGCCGGAGATGCGCGGGCTGAAGGCGCTCGAGGATGAGAACGCGCGGCTCAAGAAGTTGGTCTCGAACCTCAGCCTCGACCGGGAGATGCTGCAGGACTTCGTTCGCCGAAAGCTCGCTCGCCATTGGGCTTGAACCAATGGCGCCCTCAATGGCTCGCCCTGCCCGGAAACGGAAGTTGGTGGCGGCGCTCCAGGTCGATCGGGGCGTGTCAGAACGACGAGCCTGCGCAGGGCTGCTCGTGAACCGCTCGACCTGTCAGTACCGATCGCGCCATTCCGGGCAGGCCGCGCTGGGGACTCGCATCAAGGAGATCTGTGAGATGCGCGTGCGGCTCACGGCGTCCGCCGTATTCACGTTCAGGTGCGTCGTGAGGGCTGGGAGATCAACCACAAGACAACGCATCGCATCTACAGGGAGTTAGGGCTGCAGCTGAGAAACAAGACGCCGGAGCGGCGGGTGAAGGACAAGCTCCGGGAGGATCGCGAGAACCCTGCCGCAGCCAACCAGACCTGGGCGATGGACTTCGTCCACGACCAGCTCGCTACGGTGCGAAAGCTTCGCGTGCTCACGATCGTGGACGCGTTCTCGCGGTTCTGCCGAGCGACTGATCCCCGCTTCAGCTACCGCGGCGAGGATGTTGTCCGGACGCTCGAGGTGGTGTGTGCTG
>JBCCSW010000182.1:0-8432 GCA_039199465.1 Pseudomonadota bacterium | reverse complement strand
TGGCAGTGCCCTTCTATTTCGGCGGCACCTCGCTGCTGATCGTCGTGTCGGTCACCATGGACACGATCACGCAGGTTCAGAGCCATATGCTGGCCCATCAGTACCAGGGCCTGATCGAGAAATCGCGGATCGGCGGGCGCGGCCGGCGCCGCACCACCTGAACACCGCGGCGGCAATGCGGGCCGTCAGAGCCCGGGCGCGAGCGACGGGAGAGACGCCGTGAACATCATCCTCCTTGGGCCCCCGGGCGCGGGCAAGGGCACGCAGGCGCGTCGCCTGGTCGACACCCGCGGCATGGTGCAGCTGTCGACCGGCGACATGCTCCGTGCCGCCGTCAAGGCAGGCAGCGATATCGGTCGCCAGGCGAAGGCGGTCATGGAGGCTGGTCAGCTGGTCAATGACGACATCGTCTGCGGCTGCGTGTCCGAGCGGCTCGATCAACCCGATATCGCCGGGGGCGTGATCTTCGACGGCTTTCCCCGTACGGCCGAGCAGGCGCGCCGCCTGGACGAGATGCTGGCGAAGAAGGGCATGGTGCTCGACGCCGTGATTTCGATCGAGGTCGTCGATGATGCCCTGGTCGATCGCGTTTCGGGCCGGTTCACCTGCGTCACCTGCGGCGAGGGTTTTCACGACATCTACACGCGCCCGCGCGTCGAGGGCGTCTGCGAAAACTGCGGTAGCACGGAGTTCAAGCGGCGTGCGGACGACAACGCCGAGACGGTGCGCGCCCGGCTCGAGGCCTATCACGCCGACACCGCGCCGCTGATCAGCTATTACCGCGATACGGGCAAGCTCGCCGCGGTCGATGGCATGGCGCCCATGGACAGTGTGTTCGCCGAGATCGCGAGCGTGCTCGATGGTGCGGCGGCGGGTGCGGAGGCCTGAAAGAAGCGCCGGATCGGGCGCGAAAAAAAGGTCTTGACTTGAGCCCCCGCGGGCCTTGACCGACCATGGCGCGGGGGTATAGTCCCGCGCCTCAATGACTTGGAGATACGGGTCCGGCGTGCGCGCCAAGCGCTGTTGCGACACGACAGATCGGATGGAAGGGCCCGCCGGTGTGGCATCGGTTGGGTCTATCGTCGCTTTCGGCTGAAGCGGCGCGGCAGACGGAGAAGGCATTGGCCCGCATCGCTGGCATCAACATCCCGACCAACAAGCGCATCCATGTTGCGCTGACCTATATTCACGGCATCGGCCAGGCGACGGCGCGCAAGATCTGCGACGCCACGAACGTCTCGACGGATCGGCGCGTGAACGAGCTGAGCGACGCCGAGGTGATGGCGATCCGCGAGCATATCGACCAGAACGTCCAGGTCGAAGGTGACCTGCGCCGCGAGACCGCCGTGAACATCAAGCGACTGATGGATCTGGGTTGCTACCGCGGGCTGCGCCACCGCCGCGGCTTGCCGGTGCGGGGCCAGCGCACCCATACGAATGCCCGCACGCGGAAGGGCCCAGCAAAGCCGATCGCCGGCAAGAAGAAGTAAGGAGGCCGGCATGGCTCGTGACAAGCGCGCCCCGCGGCGCAAGCAATCGAAGAACATTACGTCGGGCGTTGCCCATGTGAACTCGTCCTTCAACAACACGATGATTTCGATCACCGACGCGCAGGGCAACATGATCGCCTGGTCGTCGTCGGGCATGATGGGCTTCAAAGGCTCGCGCAAGTCGACGCCCTATGCCGCGCAGGTCGCTGCCGAGGATGCGGGCCGCAAGGCGCAGGAACATGGCATGCGTACGCTTGAGGTGCAGGTTCAGGGCCCTGGCTCGGGCCGCGAGAGCGCGCTGCGTGCCCTGCAGGCCGCGGGTTTCACGATCACCGCGATACGCGATGTGACGCCGATTGCGCATAATGGCTGCCGACCGCCGAAGCGCCGCCGCGTCTGATGACGCCCCGGGCCGCTCGGCCGCGCGTTGGGTGATCGGACCGGCCCGCTCGAACGAGCGGGTCTGTTCGTTTCCTCGGGTGCGGCGCGCTTGGATCGGCGCGCCGCTGGCATGGAGGACCAGATGATCCACAAGAACTGGCAGGACCTCATCAAGCCGACTGCCCTGCAGATCGACGGCGATGGCAACCAGACCCTGAAAGCGACCGCCGTGGCGGAGCCGCTTGAGCGTGGCTTCGGCCTGACGCTCGGCAACGCGCTGCGCCGCGTGCTGTTGTCCTCGCTGCAGGGCGCCTCGGTCACCGCGGTGCAGATCGACGGCGTGCTGCACGAGTTCTCGTCGGTCACCGGCGTGCGCGAGGACGTGACGGATATCGTGCTGAACCTGAAGGGGCTGGCCGTGCGCATGGATGGCGAGGGGCCGAAGCGGCTGCAGCTGTCCGCGACCGGCCCGGGCGTCGTGACCGCGGCGGACATCACGCCTATCGGCGGCGTCGAGATCTTCAACGACGACCACGTGATCTGCCACCTGGACGACGGCGCCTCGGTGCACATGGAGATCACGGTCAACACCGGTAAGGGCTATGTCGCCGCCGATCGCAACCGTGCGGAGGACGCGCCGATCGGCCTGATCCCGGTCGACGCGATCTACAGCCCGGTGCGCCGCGTCTCCTACAAGGTCGAGCCGACCCGCGAGGGGCAGGTGTTGGATTACGACAAGCTGTCGATCACGGTCGAGACGGACGGCACGCTGAGCCCCGAGGATAGCCTGGCCTATGCCGCGCGCATTCTTCAGGACCAGCTGCAGACCTTCATCAACTTCGAGGAGCCGAAGGAGGCCGGGCGCTACGACAGCGAAGACGAGCTGGAATTCAATCCGCTCCTCCTCAAGAAGGTCGACGAGCTGGAACTGTCGGTCCGCTCGGCCAACTGTCTGAAGAACGATAACATCGTCTACATCGGCGATCTTATTCAGAAGACCGAAGCGGAGATGTTGCGCACCCCGAATTTCGGCCGCAAGTCGCTGAACGAGATCAAGGAGGTGCTGACCACGATGGGTCTGCATCTCGGCATGGATGTGCCGCAATGGCCGCCCGAGAACATCGAGGACTTGGCCAAGAAATTCGAGGACCATTTCTGAGAGGTGGGGTCGAACCGACCCTAGAGCTATCCGGCGTGTGGGGCCTGCCCCACCTTCGGACCCCGGGCTGACGCCCCAACGAGGCCCCGGCAGAGAACCGGACCAAGGCCGCTACAAAGCATAAAATCCGTAGACGGAGACATGAGATGCGACATCGCAATGGCCCGCGGAAGCTGAACCGCACCGCCGAGCACCGCAAGGCCATGTTCGCCAACATGGCCTGCGCTCTGATCGAGCACGAGCAGATCAAGACTACGCTGCCGAAAGCCAAAGAGCTGCGCCCGGTGGTGGAGAAGCTGATCACGCTCGCCAAGACCGACAGCGTACATAACCGACGCCTCGCGACCTCGAAGATCAAGCAGGCCGATATGGTGAAGAAGCTCTTCGACGTGCTGGGCCCGCGCTACAAAGAGCGACCGGGCGGCTATGCCCGCGTTCTGAAGGCTGGCTTCCGCTATGGCGACATGGCACCGATGGCGATAATCGAGCTGGTCGAGCGCGACGAGGATGCCAAGGGGCAGGCCGACCGCACGCGGCGCGAGGCCGAGGAGGCCCTCGCCACCTACGACGACTAGGCACTGCCGCGTGACCCGGCCGTGAGCGATCTGTTCGACCGGCTGGGCACGGGGACCGGTGGCGCCGAGGGTTCTGGCGCCCCCGCCGACGCGACCAAGGGGCCGCAGCCGCTCGCCGAGCGCTTGCGGCCGACGCGTTTGGAGGACGTGGCGGGGCAGCAGCACCTGCTGGGCCCGGATGGGCCGCTGGGGGCGATGCTGGGCACGGGCCGGCTTGGTTCGATCGTGCTCTGGGGGCCGCCGGGCTGCGGCAAGACCACGATCGCGCGCCTGCTCGCCGGCCATGGCGCGATGCGTTTCGTCCAGATCTCCGCGATCTTCACCGGCGTGGCCGAGCTCAGAAAGGTGTTCGACGCGGCGGCGACGCGCCATGCGAACGGCCATCAGACGCTGCTGTTCGTCGACGAGATCCACCGTTTCAACAAGGCCCAGCAGGATGCTTTCCTGCCGCATATGGAGTCGGGTGCGATCGTGCTGGTCGGTGCGACGACCGAGAACCCGTCCTTCGAGCTGAACGCCGCCCTGCTGAGCCGGGCGCAGGTGCTGCGGCTGCAGGCGCTCGAGCCCGACGATCTGGAGGCACTGCTGCGGCGCGCGGAGGTCGAGATCGGGCCGCTGCCCCTTGTGCCCGAGGCGCGCGACGCGCTGATCGATATGGCTGCGGGCGACGGTCGCGCGCTGCTGACGCTGGCCGAGCAGGCGGCCTCGCTCGGCCCAGACCCGGTCGACCGCGCCACGCTGACGGCACGGCTGAACCGCCGCGCGGCGCTCTACGACAAGACGGGCGATGCGCATTACGGGCTGATCTCGGCGCTGCACAAATCGGTGCGGGGTTCGGACCCGGACGCGGCGCTGTACTGGTTCGCGCGCATGCTGGAGGGGGGCGAGGACCCGCGCTACCTCGCCCGCCGGATCACCCGCATGGCGGTGGAGGATATCGGGTTGGCCGAACCCGAGGCGGCGCGCCATTGCCTCGATGCCTGGGATATCTACGAACGCCTGGGCAGTCCTGAGGGCGAGCTTGCTCTCGCACAGGCGCTGGTCGCCTTGGCTCTCGCGCCGAAATCGAACGCCGTCTACGGCGCCTACACTGCGGCCCGTGCCTTGGCCCGCGAGACCGCGCATCTGAACCCGCCGATGCATATCCTGAACGCGCCCACGCGGCTTATGAAGGAGCAGGGCTTCGGCGCCGGCTACGCCTATGACCACGACGCCGAGGACGCGTTCTCGGGCCAGGACTACTTTCCGGACGGCATGGCGCGGCCAAGCTTCTACCAGCCGGTCGAACGCGGACACGAGCGCGAGATGGCGCGCCGCCTGGCCTGGTTCGCCGCCCGACGCGCCGAGCGGCAGGCAGATGATCAAGACCACGGGTCGGAGGAGGAGGCGTGAGCGCGCTCGTCGCCGTGGCGCTGGGCGGGGCACTCGGCGCCTCGGCACGGTTTCTCGCCGTCAGCGCGATCATGCGCGCAGCGCCCGGGTTTCCCTGGGGCACGCTGACGGTCAACGTGGCAGGATCGATGCTGATGGGCGTCCTGGCTGTCTATCTGATGGAGCGGGGCGGCTTCGGGCGCCTCGCGCCGTTCCTCCTGACGGGTGTGCTCGGCGGCTTCACGACGTTCTCCGCCTTCTCGCTGGACGCGCTTTACCTGATCGAGCGTGGCCGGGTGGCCGCGGCGGCGAGCTATATCGGGGGCTCCGTGCTGTTGTCGGTCGGGGCGCTGGCGCTCGGGCTCTGGGCGGCGCGGCGCCTTCTGCTGTGAGCGGCGTGCAGCACGTCTCGGTCGGGCCGGACGAGGCCGAGCAGCGCCTTGATCGCTGGCTGAGGCGGCAGTTCCCGCAGGTCACGCAGGGTATGGTGGAGAAGTTCTGCCGCAAGGGCGCGCTGCGCGTGGACGGCAGCCGCGCAAAGGCCTCGACCCGCGTCGCACCGGGCCAAGTGATCCGCGTACCGCCGCTGCCGGATGCGCCGGCACCAGCGCTGGAGCAGGCGCCGCGCATGCCCGATGGGGCACTGATCGCCGAGCTAACCAAGCGGGTATTGTATCGCGACGAGGATGTCTTGGTGATCGACAAGCCGGCGGGCCTGGCCGTGCAGGGTGGGACCAATCAGGTCATGCATCTCGACGCTGCGCTGGCGGGCCTCGCCTTTGGCAAGGATACGCCCCCGCGGCTCGTGCACCGGCTGGACCGTGATACCTCCGGGGTGATGGTGTTGGCGCGGACGGGTGCCGCGGCGACCGCCCTGACGCGCTTGTTTCGCGGGCGGTCGGTCGAGAAGACGTATGTCGCGGCAGTGGCCGGCCAGCCGAAGCCCGAGGCCGGAACGATCCGCTGGGGCCTGGTCAAGGCGGGCGGGCGGGGCGCCGAGAAGATGCGGCCCGTCCATCCCGACGAGATCGGCCCCACCCCCGGTGCGCAGAGCGCCGTCACCGACTATCGCTTGGTCGAGACGGCAGCGGGGCGCGCCTCGGCCGTGCTGATGCGTCCGGTCACGGGGCGCACCCACCAGCTGCGCGTTCACATGTCGGCGCTTGGCACGCCGATCGTCGGCGACGGCAAGTATGGCGGGCGCGGGCAGGAGAACCAGGGCGATGGCTGGGGAGCGAGCCTTGGCCAGGGGCTGAGCCGCAAGCTGCACCTGCACGCCGCGCGCCTCGGCTTTCCGCATCCGCGCCGCGACGGTCAGCGCGTGACGGTGACCGCACCGCTGCCCGACCATATGGCCCGGACCTGGGCGATGTTCGGCTGGCAAGCGCCGACGGCGTTCCCACCGCTCGACGACGGGTGAGGGCGGCTGCCGCGGCGCGTGGCCGAGCTGCTATTCGATCACCAGATCGGCATGCAGGGCGCCGGCCGCGTTGATCGCGACCAGGATGTCGATCATGTCGCGCGGCCCCACGCCCAGCGCGTTCAGCCCCGAGACGAGATCGGCCAGCGTCGCCGTCTGTTCCACGATCGCGATCTGGTCGGTACCGTCAACGCCGATATCGATGTTCGTGCGCGGCACCACCACCGTCTCACCGCGGGCGAAGGGGTTGGGCTGAACCGCGATCGGTGCCTCCTCGACGCGGACGGTCAGGTTGCCCTGACTGATCGCCACCTTGGAGATGCGCACATTCTCACCAAGCACGATGGTGCCGGACTTCTGGTCGATGATGACGCGGGCCGGGCTGTCGGGGGCGATGCGGAGCATCTCGACGGCGGCGACCAGGTTGGCGGCTGCCATGCCCGAGCGGGCGACGTCCAGCTCAACACTGCCGGGATCGCGCCAGCCGGCGACCGGCCGACCGAGATGGGCGTTGATGCGCTCGACGATGCGCTGCGCCGTGGTGAAATCGGGATCGCGCAGCACAAGCCTAAGACGCCCGTCGCCGCCGAGGCCGCTGTCGATGGGACGGTCCAGGCGCCCGCCGCCCGGCACTTTGCCGACGGTCGGCACGCCCTCGGTGACAGCGGCGGCCTGGCCCTCGGCCGTGAGGCCGGCGATGACGACCGCGCCGCTGCCGATGGCATAGATCTCGCCGTTCTCGCCATAGAGCGGCGCCATCAGCAGTTCGCCCCCGAGCAGGCTGGACGCATCGCCGACGGTCGCGACCGAGAGATCGAAGCGCGCCCCCGGCACTGGGAAGGGCGGCGTCGAGGCGGTCACCAGCACCAGCGCGGTGCTGCGCCCGGTCAGTCGGATGTCGCGGTCGATCGGGAGGCCGAGACGGTCGTACCAGGCGATCAGTGCCTCGCGCGTCGCGTCGGAGCGGTTGAGGTTGTCGCCGGTGTCGTCAAGGCCGGTGACCAGACCATAGCCGACGACGCGCACCGGCGATGCGGCCTCCAGTGTGGCAAGGTCCTTGATGCGCGGTTGTGCGCCGACGCTGGCGGCGGCGAGCGTGACGGCCATGCAGATCAGGGCGCCGACGACCCCCTGCACTGCGTGCCGCACGGCCCCACCGCTCATCGCAGGCGGTCCGAGATGTCCAGCGACAGGATGCGCGCGAGCGCGTCGATCGACGCCTCCAGCTGCGACTGCGCCTGAAACAGCTCGACCGAGGTCTCGAAGGGATCGGCGACGAGTGCCTCGCGCAGATCGTCCTGCAGCAGGTTTCGACGGGTCTCGATAAAGGCCTCCGAGCGGTCGAGGCGCGCTTCGAAGGCACCGAGCTGGGCCTGGCCGTTGACCTGCCCATCCACCGCGGTCTTGAGTGCTGCGGCCGAGGCCTGCAGATCCTCGGCCGCCGTGGGAGCGCCCGCTGCATTGGTGGTGACGAAGATGGTCCGCGTCACGGCGGTCAGCGCGTCGCGCGTGTTCAGCCGGTCGAGCGTGAGCGCGTCGGGCGCGATCTCGCCGAGCGGGCCCGAGACCGCCGCCCGCGGTGTCGCCGATCCGGCCAAAACAGCGTCGAGCAGGCCGGGATTGGCGGCGATGAAGGCGTCGAACTGGTCGTTCAGCGACGGCGCCGCCGTCGGCACATAGGCCGCGATCGCACCCTTTAGGGCGTCCAGCGCCGCCAGATCGATGGGCGGGATCGACGCCGTCTCCCCGGCGAAGACGAAGTCACGCCCGACACCGCTGTTCATGAGCTGCGCGAAGTCGTCGAGGGCCTGCATGGCCTGCCCGCCCAGGAAATCGGCGTCGGGCTGCGCGCCGCCGGTGCTGCCTGCAATCAGGTCGGCGGCAAGGCTGTCGAGGGCGCCGACCACGCCGTTCAGGGCGATCTGCCCGGCCTCTGCCAGGCGCCGGGCGCCGTTGTGCTGGGCGAGCAGGCTCTCGTCCAGGCTGTCGCGGGCCTCGGCCTCGGAAAGGCGGGCGGTCCGGCCGCCCGCGGCCGC
>JBCCSW010000181.1:0-8480 GCA_039199465.1 Pseudomonadota bacterium | reverse complement strand
CCGGGGACGCCCGGCGGCGGTCCGGGCACGCCCGCGGGCGGCGGCGGCGGCGCGCTCGGTGCCGGCGGCTGCGCCGGACGCGGTTTGGATGCTTTGATGACCTTCTTCACGATGATGACGACACGGTCGGTGGCGGCGGAGCGATGGGCGTCAGGCGTTCGGCGGACGGCGTCGGGCGCATTCAGGAGGCGGCGTCGGCGCGCAGGGTCGGCACCTCGATCAGACCGCGTGCGCGTGCGCGCTCCACCGTAGCCTGAACCTCACGATGCCATCCCTCGGCGTCTTTCAGCGCCAACCCGTCGATCGGATGCTCTACATGGTAGCGCAGCAGTTGCCCCATGTCGCGCGGCAGGCGGTAGGCGATGCGCACCGCCTCGTCGCGCAGTCCGAGGGCGTGGGCGTGGGCGGCGACCTCGAGCAGGCCGAGATAGCGCGCCAGCACGTCAGGCTCGCTCGAGTGGTCGGCGAGCGGAATCTCGGGGCGCGAAGCAGCCTTGCCCTCGGTGCTCGCGCCGCCGTCGGGCGTCTTGCCCTCGGCCGCCTGGCCCTCGGCGGTTTGGCCCTCGGGGAGGGCGGCCTGGTCAGCCGGCGGCGGTTCGGGCTCGGGCGGACGGATGCCGGTCAGCGGCAGCAGCACGGCGCGCCAGGCTTCCATCTTGCGATCGGCGTCCTTCTTCGACCACTCCGTGAGCTGGGCCCGCCACGACGGCGGCAGTCCGTAGACCACCTGCAGCACGGTGCTGCGCGGCAGCAGCCGAATGCCGACCGAGAGCGGACGCAGGCCGATGAGGGCGAGCACCTGCAGCAGATGCTCCTCTTCGAGTCGATCGAGATAGGTGAGCGGTAGCTTGGGATCGAGCGCCCAGGGCAGCGGCACGGGATAGGCCAGGCCGAGGCGCAGATGGGCGTGCCACCAGCCCTTCAGCCAGGCGAGCTGCGCGGCCGAGGTGCGCACCATGACGTCGCGTGCGTTGTCGTCGTCGAGCCACGGCGCCACGCGCTGGCGCACCGCCGGCGGCAGCAGATCGAGGCAGGTTTGGCGCAGCAGTGGATCGTCGGGCAGATGATGCGCGATCCACGAGCCGTGGATGCGCTCGTAGGGCAGTGAGTCGATTTGCCGACGCAGGGCGCGCAGCAGGGTTGGGCGCTTGTCGGCGTTGTTGACCAGGCCTTCGATGAAGGTGCGTGCCTGCTCGGGCAGGCCCGCGTCGACCGTCGGTGGATCGGTGGTGCAGGCGACGAGCGCCAGGCGCAGCAGCTCGTCCCACGACGCCGGGCCGGCGGTTTTCTTGGCTTTGGCGCCCTTGCGCGGGCGCCGCGGCGATTTGCCGGCGGCGGGCTTGCCGGAGGCCGACGGCGCGGCGGACATGGCGATGCGGAGCGGAGCTGCGGCCGTGGCGCGCCGATCAGGCGGTCATGCCGTCGACGTCGTCGAGGCGAACGAGATCGGTGCGCTCAGCCTTGAGTTCCTCGCGCAGCTGCTCGATCAGGCGGCTCTGCCAGAACACGCCCATGCCGAGGCCGGCGACCAGCAGCACGGTCACCACGATCATCAGCTTGAGACTGGTCAGGCTCGATTCTTCGATCACCAGCGGACCGATGCTGACCAGGTTGACGTCGGTCGGCACCATATTGGCCGCCGGGGATGCGATCGAGGCCGCCTTTTGCACGACCGTCACGCCGTCCGGGCTCAGTTCGGCGACCGCGTTGGCGACGAGACCGCGAATCTCGTCGTTGGTCATCGGCTCGACGCCCTGCATGGTCGGCTGGTATTCGATCACCACAGACGCCTTGGCCTCGGTGGTCGGGCGCCCGCGCAGGTCGTGCTGCGGCTTGACGAGATGGACGCGGGCGTCGATCACGCCGTCGACCGCCTCGAGCGTGTGGGCGATCTCACCCTGCAGCGCCTCGAGGAAGAGCGCCTGCTCTTCGATCGGCGTCATGACCAGCTTGTTTTGCCCGAAGACGTCGCGCAGCCGGCGGTCGTTCGAGGCGGGCAGCTTGTATTCGTTGAGCAGGGCGAACGCGCGACCGGCCGACTTCTGCGGCACCGAGACGCGCCAGAGGTTCTTTTCCGGATCGTCGAGGGCTTTATCGGCCTCGATGCCGTGGTTGTGCAGCACCGACAGAATGCGGGCGGCCTCGGGCTCCTCGATGCTGTGCAGGACGTCGGTCTTGCAGCCGGTCAGCAGCACCAGCATCACGAGGCCGAGCAGTGGCAGCAGGCGGGGGTTCGGCAGGCCGTCCATCCGCATCAGATCTGCTGCTGGAAGATCTGTTTGGTCGCCGAAGCCGACTCGGTCACCGCCTTGGTCGAGACCTCGAGCTGCATCGACAGCTTGTGCATCTCGATCTGCAGCTGCATGACCTCTTCGATCGAGTGCGGCGTCGAGTGATCGAGGCTGTCGATCATGCCTTCGAGGCGGTTGTAGCTGCCGTCGGCGCGATCGAGCACGGTCTCGATGACGTTGGTCGGCTCTTTCTGCTCGACCGGCGGGGTGGCGTCGACCTGAGCCGTCGGCTCCACGCTCGCGTCGTGCATCTGCTGGAAGTCGGCCAGCATCTGGTCGAAGCTGGGACCGTCGTTTTGGCCGGCCTGCGTGAGGTTCGGCTGGGTTGCACCACCGGCGCCCTGGTCCAGGGTCACCATCAGATCGTTCATGCTGTTTCCAATCGACACGGCCCGGTCTCCTATGCGCTACGTCAGATGCGCGCTACTGATGGCGCGACAGAAATCACTCGTTGTCCGCTGACCATTGTATTCGTCCATGTGTCCGCTGTTGGATCCGGTCTCCTTTCTGCGCGCGGTGGCTCAGCCGCCGCCGAAGATGCGCTTTTGCAGCGTCCCTTTCTCGTAGTCTTCGCGCAGCGCGCGAACGTAGTCGAGGCCGGGATCGTCGGGTGCGCCGACCTGCTCGGCCTGCTCGAGCAGGCCGAGGGCTTCGCGCGGTCGCCGCTGGGCAAAAATCGCCTCGGCGACGTACGCATGGGTGCCCGGGTCGTCCGGATACTTCTCGAGCATGCGACGGTAGGCGACTTCCGCGTCGCGATAGCGCTTGTCGCCGAAGGCCAGCATGCCCGTCAGCATGTGCGTAGCATAGCCGTCCGGCTCGACCGCGATCAGACCGCCGAGCAATTCGTCGGCCTGATCGAGCTGACCGAACTGCAGCATGAACATGGCCAGGTCGCGCAGCAGGTCGACGCCGCGCTCGGCGAGCGGCGCGCCGTCGAGCACAGCGTCGCCGGATGATGCGGCTGGCCTGTTGATGGGTGCCACCATGGTCTAGCGCGCGCGTGCCTCAGCCCTTGACGTTGCGGATCGCATTCATCGAGGCATCGTGGCGCACCTTGACCACGTTGCTCATCGCGTTCCAGTAAAGGTTTTCCTTGTTCACGCGCTGCTGCAGCATGAAGAGCTGGGCTGTGTCGGTCTGGCTGCCGGTGAACTGGAAGTCACCGAGGATCTCGTCGAAGCCCGCGCCCTCGGGCGGTTGAAAGCCTTCTTGCAGAAAATCGCTGATCAGATCGCCGTCGCTGCTGCTGCTGCTGCCTGCGCGGCTGTTGCCTGCGGAAACGGTGTTGCCGCCGATCGGCTGCACTGGGTAATTGTCCATGGTGGATTACCTCCAGGTCTGCATGGGGTTGGGGGAAGCGGGTGATGGGGAAGCGGAGCGACCGCCGGCGCGGTGTGCCTCGCCGTGCAGCGCTTCGAGATGCTCGATCGCGCGCTGCATGGCGGTCTGGTAGTCGCGCGGCACGCGACCGGTGCGCAGATGGTTGCGCAGCGCCTGCACCTCCTGACGAAAGGCGGCCGGTGTGAGGCGCAGCCAGTGCGACAGCACGCGGAAGCCTTCGAAGGCCTGGGCCAGATCGTCGGAGGTGGGCGACTGGGGGCGCATCGCTCGAATCAGCCCAGGCTGCGCAGCTGCGCGAGGCGCGCGCGCATTTCGTCGAGGGCCTCGTCGCCGCGCTCATCGACCTGGTCGCGCAGATGCTCGACGACCGGGATGAAGCTGCGGGCGCGGCGGGCGAATTTGTCGGTTTCGAGGTCGCCGAGTTCGACCGCCTCTTCGAAGTGATCGAGGGCGTCGTCGAGTTCGCCGGTTTCGATCAGGCATTCGCCGAGCGACGCGTGGCCGGCGACGTCATCCGGATCGAGCTCGATGCCGCGGCGGAGCAGGGGAATCGCCTCTTCGATCTCGCCCTGGCGCATATGCAGGAAGCCGCGGGCGGTGAAGAGATAGCCGTCGTTCGGATGCAGGTTCGACAGCGTGGAAAGCAGGTTGAGCGCGCGGCCGACGGCGCCGTTGCGCGCGAGGTGGCCGGCGAAGCGGGCGACGAAGCGAAAGACGCGGTCTTCGTCTTGGAGGAACTCTTGGAGTTCCGGATCGATCTGGGAAGTTTGCGTGGTCATCCGCGAGAGCCTCCAGCGGGGCATGCACAGGATCGGTTTGAAGAGATGCTCGCGAGGGCTGGCGTCTCAGCTGTGAAGCGGACGACCGAGGCGCGCGTGCTGCCGTGTTCGAAGACCATGGTACCAGACCTTGAAACGAGCGCTGATCGACACGAAGAAGCCCGCGGCCGCGTCCCTGCCGGTAAAACCGCACTGGGCGACGGCGCGCGGGCTTCTGACCCGTGAGGGTAGGAAGATCAGCCTTAGCCGGTGATGCTCTGCACCTCGGCGGTGGCGGTCTTCTGATCGGTCTTCTCCATCTGCTGGACGATGTTCTCGGCCTTGTCAGCGTTGTTGAAGTTCTGCTGCAGGACGAAGAGCTCGGCGATACCGCCACCGCTCTGGAGCTCCTGCTGCAGGCCCTGGATCTCGCCGAGCAGACCCTGCTTGATCTCCTGCATCATGACCATCAGGGCGGCCTTGACGTTGCCGCTGGCGATCAGCTGCTCGACCTTGTCCTTGATGTCGTCGAGGCCGGTCATGTTCTGCTGGATCAGACCCATGAGGTTGTCATCGCTGTAGCCGTGCTGGGCGAGCAGATCGCCGGCGTTCGGGTTCTCCGACTGGATGTTGCCGAACGAATCGGTGCGGGCCGAGGCGCTGTCGAGGCTGTACTCGCTCGAGGGGTTCAGGATGCCGGCGTCGCGCTGCTCAGCGATGGTGACGTGGCCGTCGTTGTTGGCGTCGAGGTCAGCGGGGTTGTAGGAGACGGCGTTGCCGTTGTTGCCGAGGTTGCTATCGATGTTGGTGGTCATTATGAAAATCTCCTGACAGATCGGGTTTTCTTGGTTGGGATTGCCTGGGCCGCGTAGGGCGGCTTGGGCAGTATGCGAGACGGTTGCTCAGTATGGCTGTAACAGCGAGGTGCTGGTAAGCGCGATCGGGTTTCTGCTGCAGGCCCCTTCAGGATAGCCCAGCATGCGATGTGCATGCCAGCTTCGGGGATCTGCTCGGATGTGAAAAGAACATGGGCATCGTGTGTTGGCTTGTTGGGCCGGTGACGCCGTTCGTCGTGGTCGTTCCTAGACAAAGCACGCTCCGTGCCAGCTTTGCGAGATATTCCGTAAGCTGCTGTCCATAAAGGGTTTGTTCGTTTATTGTCCGCTCGGAGGAGGCGCGCGCTGGCGGAACGATGCGGGGAATCTTTCCTTGTTTGCCTCCAACCGGCGTTCGGTGGTCGTTTTTTGCCTCCCGATGTCGCCTCGACGCCTTCGATTCTCCAGGGTCGGATAGCCGTATGCAGTCGCGAGAATCGGTCAGGGCACGTGTTTCGTGAGAGATACGCGGGTTCTCTGAGCGGTCCTCGGAGGAGAGTATGCAGAGATGAGACAGGGAATCTTGGGCGGGCGCTTTTCCCTGGGCGGTTAGACCGGGTGATTTTCCCTGTTGGCTGCCCGCGAGGGGGTCGCGTCGGTTCAGACCATCGCCCGCGAAAACGACAAACGCCCCGGCTGGGCCGGGGCGCTGGGTCGGAGGCGGGCGAAAAAGACCGGCTCAGTCGTTCTCGTCCCACGCCTTCAGCTTGTTGCGGATGGTCTTGACGTCGAGGCCCAGCTGGCGCGCAGCCTTCGCCTTGTTGTTGCCGCAGCCCTTGAGCGTCTCCATGATCAGAATGCGCTCGGCCTCGGCCAGGGTGACCTTGGGCGGCAGCATGAGCGGCGCCTGCACCTCGCCTTTCGGCTGCCATACATAAGGAGGCAGATGCGGTTTACTGATCCAGCCCTTGTTGGCGAGGATCACCGCCCGCTCGAGCACGTTGCGCAGCTCGCGCACGTTGCCCGGCCAGGGATAGCCCTGTAGGCGCTCGAGCGACTCGTTGGTCAGTCCCTCGACGTGTGTGCCGTGCTTCTTGTTGAAGCGGCGGATGAAGCTCTGGGCGAGCAGGCCGATGTCCTCGACCCGGTTGCGCAGCGGCTCCAGGGTGATGGTGAAGACGTTGAGGCGGTAGTAGAGATCCTCGCGCAGGACGCCCTGCTCGCATGCGCGCATCGGCTCGCGGTTGGTCGCGGCCAGCACGCGCACGTCGAAGTCGAGCTCGCGCGCCGCGCCCAGTCGGCGCACCCGGCGCTCTTCGAGCACGCGCAGCAGCTTGGGCTGCAGGCCGATCGGCATCTCGGCGAATTCGTCGAGGAAGAGCAGGCCGCCGTCGGCGAGTTCGAAGCAGCCCGCCTTGGTGTTGAGCGCGCCGGTGAAGGCGCCCTTCTCGTGGCCGAAGAGCTCCGACTCGGTCAGGCCTTCCGGCAGCGCGGCCATGTTGAGTGCGACGAACGGTCCCTTGCGCCGCACGCTCAGCTCGTAGATGGTGCGCGCGACCATCTCTTTACCCGTGCCGCTTTCGCCGGTGATGATCGCCGACGCCTCGTTCTGGGCGAGCAGGCGCAGGGTCTTGTAGAGCTTGCGCATCGGCCGGCTGGCGCCGACGATGGCACCCAGGCCGGCGCGGTTGTCGAGCTGCTCGTCGAATTGGTTGCGCAGCTCGCGCGTTTCGAACACCTCGCGCGCCTGGCCGAGGGCCTCCTGGAGACGCTCGTCGGAGACGTCGGTGGTGAGAAAGTCGCGGGTGCCGCGCTTCATCGCCTGGACGGCGTCCTCGACGGTGCTGTCGGTCGCCATCAGCACCACCTCCCGATAGGGGGCGTTTTCCTGCATCCAATCGAGCAGGTCGAAGCCCGTCGAGTCGGGGAGCTTGACGTTGGCGAGGATCACCCCGGGACGCAGGGCGGCGATCAGGTCATGAGCCTCTTCGGCGCTCGAAGCGACCGTGACGTCGAATCCCCACGGCTTGATGCGCGTGCTCAGGGACTCGCGCTGCTGGGCGGATTCGTCGACGATGAGGATCTTGGCGCGCGTGCTGCTCATGATTCTCCAGCGGCCAGGCGGGTGACGGCAGAAAGGCGGGACGACATGGGCGCCTAACCTATCATCCGGCGCGGCAAAGCCCAACGGCCTGCGCCCAGCGAGTCGGGAGCCCGTCGGCGCAGGCGCGGAAAGCTTCCCGGCTGCTCGCTCAGCGCATCATGCCCCGGGCGGTGCCGAAGGTGATCGGAACGGTGAGCGCTTCGCCGCCGCGCTCGATCACCGCCTCGGCCTCGTCGCCCGGGCGATGCTGGCGCAGCACGAACATGAAGTCGTAGATGTCGCCGATCGCCTTGCCGGCGAGCCGCACCAGGCGATCGCCGCGGCGCAGGCCGGCCTGTGCCGCCGGGCCGTCGGCGCGCACACCCGAGAGCAGCACGCCGGGTTTGCCGTCGGCGTAGTCGGGAATCGTGCCGAGCGAGGCGCCGTAGCTGCGGCTGTCCCCCTGCGGCGGCGGCGGCGCGACCTGGCGATGATCGGGCGGCTCGACGCGCGCGGCCAGGTCGCGGGTGAGGTCGGCGGTCAGCGCCGCCACCCGCGCCAGGCCGGCGCCGTTGATCGTGTAGGCGTCGTCTTCGGGGCGGTGGTAGAGGTTGTGGGTGCCCGAGAAGAGATGCAGCACGGGCACGCCCGCGGCGTAGAAGGGTGTCTGATCGCTCGGGCCGAAGCCGTCGCCGCCGAGCGTGCAGCCGACCCGGACGCCGTCGCACGCCGCGGGCACGATCGTCGACCAGGCGTCGGACGAGCCGGCGCCGAGGGCGGCGAGGCGGTTGTCGCGCAATCGGCCGACCATGTCGAGATTGAGCATCGCGATCAGCCCGTCGGCGTCGAAGCCCGCGGGCGGCTCGCGCAGCAGCGCGGTCGAGCCGAGCAGGCCGAGCTCCTCGCCGGTGAACGCGACGATCAGGACGTCGCGGCGCAGCGTCGCAGGCTCGCTTTCGGCGTGTGCCGCCAGCCGACGCGCGGCCTCGAGCAGGGCGGCGATGCCCGACGCGTTGTCGTCGGCGCCGTTGTGGATCTCGCGCCGGTCGGGCTCGAACGAGCCGCGCCCGCCGTAGCCGAGATGGTCGAGATGCCCGCCGATCACGATCGCCCCGGGCAGCCGCTCGGCCGCCGGCGCGGTCGCTGCCAGCCGGCCGATGACGTTGTGGCTGGTGACGGTCTCGACCTG
>JBCCSW010000180.1:0-8513 GCA_039199465.1 Pseudomonadota bacterium | reverse complement strand
TCTCGGCGAGGATCGAGGACGAGCCGGCCGGGATCGGCGCCCTGTTCGACGAGCGCATCGCCATGGTGCCGCTGCTGGACAGCGTCGGCCGCCTAGCCGCCGTCGCCTCGGCCGGTGAGATCGGCTTCGCCATCGACGGCATCCCGATCGGCGACGATCAGCCGACCTTCTTCATCGCTGAGATCGGCAACAACCATAACGGCAGTCTTGAGCTGGCCTGCCGTCTCGTCGACGAAGCGGCGGCCGCCGGCGCGCAATGCGCCAAGTTCCAGATGCGCCAGATGAGCCGGCTTTATGCCATCGATGCAGCCGCCCCGTCGGCTGATCTGGGTGCGGCCTACACGCTTGACCTGCTCGCGCGCTTCCAGCTGTCGAATGACGACCTTCTCCGCGCGCTGGACTACACGCATCGTCGGGGTCTGGTGCCGCTCTGCACGCCCTGGGACGAGGAGAGCTTCCGGCTGCTGGAGGACCATGGCGTCGCGGCCTACAAGATCGCCTCGGCCGATTTCACCAATCACGACCTCATCACCGAGGTCGCCTCGGCGCGCAAACCGATGATCTGCTCGACCGGGATGGCGAGCGAGAGCGAGATCGTCGACGGGGCGCGCCTGTTGCGGGGCCTCGGCGCGCCGTTCGTGCTCCTGCACTGCAACTCGACCTACCCGACGCCGTTCAAGGATGTGAACCTCGCCTATCTGAAGCGCTTGCGTGAGCTGAGCGGTGGCCCGGTCGGCTATTCCGGCCATGAGCGCGATATCAATGTCAGCATCGCCGCCGTCGCCATGGGCGCACGCGTAGTCGAGCGGCACATCACGATGGATCGCCTGATGGAGGGCAACGACCATAAAGTCAGCCTGCTCCCTGACGAGTTCCAGCGCATGATCGAGGGCGCGCGGCAGGTGGAGGCCGCGATGGGCTCGGCCGCGGACCGCACGATCAGCCAGGGCGAGTTGATCAATCGAGAGACGCTGGCCAAGAGCCTTGCGGCCGCGGTGGACATCCCCGCCGACGTGCCGATCCAGCCCGGCATGCTCAAGGTGATCAGCCCCGGCCAGGGCCTGCAGCCCAATCGCAAGCGCGAGCTGATCGGGCGCCGTCTGAGCACCCCGAAACGGGCCGGTGACTTCTTCTTCGACAGCGATCTGGGCGCCGGGCATCGGGCGGCGCGGCCGTTCGACTTCCCGCTGGCCTGGGGCGTGCCGGTGCGTTTCCACGACGTCGCCGAGATGCGCGCCAGCACCAACCTGCAGCTGGTCGAGTTCCATCTCTCCTACAAGGATCTCGATCTGGACTGGTCGCGCTTTGTCGAGGGCGCGCAGGGGCTGGCGCTGGTGGTGCATGCGCCCGAGCTCTTCGCGGGCGATCATACCCTGGATCTCTGTTCGGCCGACACCGCCTACCGGCTGCGATCGATCGCCGAGCTACAGCGGGTGATCGACCTGACGCGCGCGCTGACGCCGCTGTTCGACACGCCGCGGCCCTGCATCGTGACGAATGTTGGCGGCTTCAGCGAGCATCGTCCCCTCGACGTTGCGGCACGTGCGCCGATGATGGCACGGCTGCACGAAAGCTTGGCGGCGCTGGACTGCGACGGCGTCGAGATCCTGCCCCAGACCATGCCGCCCTTCCCCTGGCATTTCGGCGGCCAGCGGCTGCACAACCTGTTCGTCGATCCGGCCGAGGTCGCGCGGTTCTGCGAGCAGACGGGCATGCGCGTCTGTTTCGACGTCTCGCACACTAAGCTGGCCACGACGCATCTCGGCCAGTCCTTCTCGGATGCGGTCTCTATGATCGCGCCCCACACGGCGCATCTGCACCTGGCCGACGCCGCCGGCATCGACGGCGAGGGGCTGCAGATCGGCGAGGGCGATATCGACTGGCGGGCCTTCTGGCGCGGTTTTCTCGCCAGCAACACGACCGCCACCATGATCCCCGAGGTCTGGCAGGGCCACAAGAACGGTGGTGAAGGCGCCTGGACGGCGCTCGATCGGCTTGAACGCCAGCTCAAGGGCCCGGCCGATGCTGCCGCCTCTTCGGTCGCATGACGGCGATCATGCGATGACGGGCTGCCAGCGATGACGGGTTGTCAGCGATGACGGGGTCCCTGTCGAGCTATGCCGTCATCCCGGCCCGTGGGGGGTCGAAGGGCATCCCCGGCAAGAACCTCAAGACGGTCGGCGGCGTGCCGCTGGTCGCCCGGGCGGTGGGCGCAGCGCGGTCCGCCCGCGTGGGCGGCGTGGCCGTTTCGACGGACGACGCCGCGATCGCTGCCGCAGCCCTCGCCGCGGGGGCCGAAGTGATCGAGCGGCCGGCGGCGCTGTCGGTCGATACCGCGTCCTCGGAGGCGGCGCTGCTCCATGCCTTGGACTGGCTGGCGGCGGCGGGGCGCGAGCCGCAGGTGCTGGTCTTTCTGCAATGCACCTCCCCCTTCGTCGATGCCGCCTGCGTCGATGCCGTCCTGAATGCCGTGACCGAGGGCGGGTTCGACGCAGCGTTCAGCGCGACACCCGACCATGGATTCCTGTGGCGGCTTGGCGCGGGCGGCATCGCCGAGGGGACGAACCACGACCACACCAAGCCGCGCGAGCGCCGGCAGGATCGCGCCGCGCAATACCGGGAGAACGGTGCGGTCTACGCTATGCGCAGCACCGCCTTCAGAGCGGAACGGACGCGCTTCTGCGGCCGGGTGACGCTGGTCGCCAGCACCATGCCTGCCGTGGAGATCGACGCGCCGGAGGATCTGGCCATTGCCGAAGCGCTGCTGGCCTCGGGCCGACCGGTGCGATGAGCGCATGCGCCCCCGCCTCGGATGCCCGACATGCCTGAGACCCGCCCCGTCGAGGGCGGCGACACTGCTTGCCTACCCCAAGCTCTCCCGCAGAGTGTTGCGAAGGACGTCAGCCACCGGCTGCCCCAGGGCGGCCGGGCGCCAACCGCAGTCGGAGCCATGCGCATGACGATCAGCGCGTTAAGCAACCGCCTCGGCGACCCGGTGGACCTGTTCTACCGCCGGATCCCTGAGGGTCTGTTTCCCGTCTCGCCCCTGCATCGGATCATCCATATCCATGTGCCCAAGACTGCAGGGACGTCGATCCGGCGGGCTTTGTTCGGCTCGGACGTGGTGCGCCATGTGCCGGCGGCGCGCATTCCGATCGGCCTTTGGGAGGCCATGCCGTCGATCACGGTCGTGCGCAATCCGATCGCGCGCTTCCTGTCGAACTACAACTACCACGTCAAGAGCGGCTATCGCGGCACGCTGATGGACGCGCATCCGACGATGAAATCCTGGTCGGTCGCCGAGTATGTCGACCGCCTGCTGGAGGACAGCGACCTGTTGAGCCCGCAGCGCTTCTTCATCACCCGCAGCGACAGTACGAAGCCGATGGTCGATGAGGTGGTCCGTTTCGAGGACATGGACCGTGCCCTGCCGGCCGCGCTGAGCAAGCATGGCGTCGCGGTGGAGATCTTGCACCTCAAGAAGGGCGTGGCCGAGTTGCCGAGCCTCGACAAGGTCACCATGGCGCGGATCCGCGACCACTATGCCGAGGACTTCGAGGCGTTCGGCTACTGACGCGCGCGCCGTCTAGAGGCCGCGCCTCAAGCCGTGTGGGGCCCGGGAACGAGACGATCGGCCCATGTTTCGGGCGACGGAAACCGATAGTGTTGCGTTGCAGCGTGATCACGTTAAGCGACGTGTCTGGACGGTCATTTCGGCTTCGAAAGGCGGGTGGACACGGTGGGGTTCCCCAAGACGTATATCGAGATCGAGAACGAGCTCTCGCGCATCCGCCAAGCGCTCCACTGCGATGGCGCGCGGCCCTGTCTGATCGTCGGCAACGGCCCCTCGGCCGCGCTTCCGGATCTGAGCGAAACCGATCTCGAGCGGACCACGATCCTGCGGGCGAACTGGTTCTTTCTGGAGGAGCAGCCGACCTATGGGCGGCGCGTCGACGGCTTCTTCTGGTCGGTCGACGAAAAGGCGCTGCGCCGGCGCGTGGCCACGATCGCCCGACACGGCGACTACGACATCCGGGCCTATTTCCAGCCCTTCGTATCCTCGGACAGGCGCGATCAGGCGGTGACGGACACGCCCCTCGATCTGCTGCCGAATTTCGATCACTGGGCGGTCATCGCCACCAATCCGACGCTCGCGCGCTTCATGATGGGCCGGCCGCTGCCAACCCAGGGCATGCAGATGATTGCCTTCGCCGCGGCACTGGGGTTCCGCGACATTCGCGTGGCCGGCATCGATCTCTACAGCGATCCAAGCCAGCGATATGCTTATACCATCCCGGATGAGATCAAGGCCAAGCTGCCCGAGAAGGATGTCGCAGGCGGTTACGAGGCGATGCACAGCCTGGATCTCGACCTGCATTTCCTGAGCGCGACGCGCGAGCAATACCCGCTGCGCCTCACCGGCTTGTCGCGGATGGAACGCCTCGCACCCTATTTGGACGCAACGCACACCGGGCGCAGCCGACCGTCGCTTGCCGCCGTGCCGAGCGCGACGCCGCGCAAGCGCGCGTTCGTCACGCTGGCCGACGGCGCCTATACGATCGGCGCGCGGGTGCTGGCACGCTCGCTCGCCCGGGTGAGCGACGTGCCGTTGATCGTACTGCACACCGAGGCCGCAAGCGTACCCCGCCTGCAGGGTCTGCCGAATGTCGAGCTGCGCCGGGTGGAGCCGATCCGCAATCCCTTCGACCACGGCCAGAAGCGTTTCGCCGCGACCTTCACCAAGCTCCGCGCCTTCGAGATGCACGAAATCGACCGTCTGGTCTTCATCGATGCCGATTGCGTCGTGTTGCGGAATGTCGATGCGCTGTTCGAGACCGAGGGCTTTGCCGCCGCGCCGGACTGGGGCTTCGAGCTGACCGAGCGTTTCAACAGCGGGGTATTCGCCGTCTCGCCCTCGCCCGAATTCACGTCCCGCCTTTTCTCGAAGCTGGTCGAGCCGGAGAGCGACGACGGCGGCGATCAGGGCTTCCTGAACCAGGCGCTTGGGGACGAGGTGCGGATGCTGCCGCCCGAGTACAACGCGCTGAAGCGGATCTTCATCCGCCATCCCAACCTCGTCAGCCTGTCCGATACGCGGATCCTGCATTTCGTCGGCCGCAAGCCCTGGGACAGGAATGGCGTGCAGCCTGAATACGAGATGCTGTGCCACCGCTGGGCGAGCTTTATGGAGCGCGAGGACTGGGCGCATCTGTACTGGATGCAGCGTGCCGAGGCGGTCAAGGCGGCGCAGCGCGCGGCCGAAAGGCCGAAGACCACGCCGACGGTGCCCGGGTCAGAGTCAAAGGCTGGATCCGGCTCCGTCTCGGGGGCCCGCCGAAAGGGCGGCTTCGAGGAACGGCTCGCGAGCTACGACCCGGTGCGCCGCGGCGTGGTCAGCCTAGGCCGGCGGATCCTACCGCCGGCAGTGGCCAAGCCCGTCTACAATGCGCTTCGCCGGGTGGGCGTGCTCTGAGGCCGCGGTTCCTCGACCGATGATCCACTCCGCCAGGCAATACGCGCGTCATAGTCGGGATGCGTGGTGCCGAACAGCCGATCCCAGATCGAGAAGGTGTTCGCGAAGTTGTAGCGCGAGGTCATGTGGTGCAGGTCGTGATAGGTCGACCCGACGAAGGGCCACGGCGCGCGCGTGGCGGGCGAGGCGAAGAACTCGAAGCCGGCATGGCCGATCATGCCGACGAACTGGTTGAAGATCCGGATGGCGAAGACCACCGCCGTGGGGATCGGCATCATGAACCAGATCGCCAGATAGAAGCTGTGCTCCATGATCGTGTCGACCGTACCGGTGCAGTCGTTCGACCAGACCGTGGGCGCAACGTTGCGGTGGTGCAGCGCGTGGAAGCGGTAGAGCGGGCGCCAATGCAGCATGCGGTGGGTCACGTAAAACCAGAAATCGAAGACGATCATGCCGGCCGCGAACCAGAGCACCGCGCTCCACCAGGTGAGCGGCGCGGGCTCGAGCGTCCATCCGGCCTCACGCGCTGTGTAGCCTGCGCCTATCAGCGCGGCTGAGACGGCGAGCTTCTTCACCGAGACCCGGATATCGGCCTGCTTGCGCCGCAACCCGTCGCGGTTCGGCTGGATCTTTCGCTCGGGGAAGCGCGCGGTGATGCGTTCGGCGAGCGTGCCGAAGCCGAAATAGATGGTGAGCAACAGCGCCCAGAACGCGAGCGTGACGACGACGAACTGGGTGGCGGTCTCCATGCCCGTCTCCTCGTGCCGAGGGGTTATGTTCGACAGAGGCTACCATCGCGGAGCGGGCGCGTGAAAGGACAGTCGGCGCCGTAGGGTCACCGCAGGCGGCGGATCATCCGTCGCGTGCGCGAGATGGCGGAGCGTAGCCGCTGCTCGGCATGGGCGAGCGCCGGCGCGAGCGGGCCGAGCGGGCTTGGCGGCGGCGCCGGCGGTTTGGCGCGGAATGCTGCCACCGCGCTCAGCAGCGCGTCGAGATCGGCGTCGGAGGACAGGACGGCGTCGCGCCAGGCGGGCGCGGGCGCCCGCTGCTCCAGCTCCAGGATCGCCTGTCGGTCCGCCAGCAGGCCCGAGCCCTGGAGGACACGGCGCATCGGCGCGGTCAGTGCCTCGCCCTCGGCGCCAGGGAAATCGAGGAAGAAGAGCGTTGGGATCCCCTCTGCCAGCGTCTCCATCCCCGCGGTCGAGGAGCAGGTGATGGCGAGATCCGCGTCCAGCACGCTCTCCATCGGCCCATCGGCGATCGTCAGGTTGGCGGGCGGCGCAGGCGCCATCTCGGCGAGAAGGGCTTCGTAGCCGTAGCGCTCGACATGCGCGTGGTGGCGGTTCTCCTCGACCCGGTGGCGCAGCTTCACCACGACCTCGGCGTCCGGATGGGTGTGCGCGATCTCGAGCAGCAGGGTGGCGACGTGGCGTCGGCCCTCAAGGCTGGCGGGCACGACGCTCTGGGTGAAGAAGACGATGCGGCGACAGGGGCCCTGCGCCATCCGACCTGGTTGGCCGGCGCGGATCAGCCTGGGATGCAGGCGGAGCGTGCGCTGATGCGTGGGGCGAGTGGTCAGGGGCGTCGCGCTGTATGCATGGCGGTCCGCCTCGGTCACCAGGCAGAGGATGTCGACCGAGGCGCGCAGGCGAAAGCCGATCTCGGGGCGCAGCTCCAACCCCGGAAAGAAGCCGACAAAGACCGGTCGGCGGCGGAAGCGCCAGCCGCGCCAGCGCCAGAGGCAGCGATAGAGCGCCGGGAACTTCGCGGAAGCCACGATCGCGAAACGGTCGAGAAAGGCCGGGTCGGCCACAGTGCGGGCATGCATCGTCGGCGCCGGACCATAGGGGCCGAGGCCGAGGGCAAGCTGTCGATCCGAGAGCCGGGTCGTGTCGTCGCTTTCAGCCAGGAACCGCACCAGCGTCGGCACCCAGTCCCGAGCGACGAGGAGATCGGCGAAGGCACGCGCGACAGCGAGCGAGCTGTCGTCATGGAAAAGCAGGAGCGCCTGACGCGCGGCCGCACCGGCGCTGTCGGGCGCTGCCGGCAGCGGGGGCGACGCATCCGGCGCGGGCGCCCCGGGCGGATGTCGTCTAGGCTGCATGGCCTGGGCCCCGCCCGCTGGCTGGAAGGGTCGTGCATCGCGAGAGCGGCTGGGAGGCCGACGCCATGGCGAGAACCGTCGTTCTGACCGGCGCCTCGAGCGGGATCGGCCGTGAACTGGCCCTCGCGCTCGCCCGTCCCGACTGCGCGATGCTGCTGATGGGCCGCGATGCCGGGCGCCTGGCCGCCACCGCCGAGACCGCGGCGGCAAAGGGCGCCACGGTCGAGACGGCGGGCGTCGATGTGGCCGACGCGGACGCCATGGCCGCCTGCCTGACCGCCTTCGACGACACGGCGCCTGTCGACCTGGTGATCGCCAATGCCGGGCGCAGCGCGGGCAGTGTGCCGGGCGAGAGCAGGCGGGGCGATCCGCCGGGCGCCCTGGCCGACCTGGTCGCGACCAACCTGGTCGGCGCCGGCAACACCGTGCTGCCGCTTTTGCCGCGCATGATGACGCGCGGGCGCGGGCGTCTGGTTTTCGTGGGCTCGCTTGCCGCGGTCAGGGCACTGCCGGACATGGCGGCCTACAGCGCCAGCAAGGCGGGGCTCGCCGCCTGGGCGACGGCGCTGCGCGGCCAGCTCAGCGGCACCGGCGTCGGTGTCTCGCTGGTGCAGCCGGGCTTCGTGACCTCGCCGATGTCGGCACGCCATCTCGGCATCAAGCCGCTGGAGATGAGCGCCGAGCGCGCCGCTCGCCGGATCGTCGCGGCGATCGAGGCTGGCCGCGCGGTCGACACCTTCCCACGCGGCCTCGCGATCCTGAGCTGGCTCTGCGCCCGGCTGCCGCCCGGCCTGTCGGACCGGGCCATCGCGCCCTTCGCCACGCGGATCAGGCAGGAGGACACGGTCGAGCAGGATTGAGCGAGCGGTGTCATCGCGCGTCACCGAGGCCGTCGACCGCCTGCTCGGCCGACCACAGCGCCGCCTCGACATAGCC
>JBCCSW010000179.1:0-8521 GCA_039199465.1 Pseudomonadota bacterium | reverse complement strand
GTGGCGGGTGATGTTGGTCAGCCGGGTGCCGAAGGTGAAGGCATGGACCCGCGCCCAGCCCTGCCCCTTGGCGTTGGCCGCGGCGTGCAGGAAATGCAGCAGCATGCGGGAATAGCCCGCCATCGAGCCCGAGATGTCGCAGAGGCAGACGAGCGCCGGCCAGCGCGTGCCCCGCGCTCGGGTCGCGATGCGGCCGATCTCGCCGCCGCGCCGCATGGCCGCGCGCATGGTGGCGCGCCAGTCCGGCAGGCGGCCCTCAGGCGCGGGCGTGAGGCGGCGCGTGGCGATCGGGCGCACGGGCAGGCTGAGGCGCGCGATGGCGCGCTCGGCCTCGGCGATCTCGGCGGTGGTCATCTGCTCGAAGTCCCGCGCCATCAGCCGCTCGTCCAGCGACATGGTAAGGCGCGCGTCGATCTCGATCTCCTCGCCGTCCTCCTCGCCTGGCGGCTCCGGCTCCTGCTCCATGCCCCGCGTCATCGCCTCCCCGGCGCGCTGCTCCCCGGGTTTCGGCCGATGCTCCTCGCCGGGGCGCGACAGCTCGGGCAGCATCAGGCTGAGCGCTTTCTCCAAAAGCTGTGGATCACGCCAGAACATGGCGAAGCACTGATCGAAGACAGCACGCTGCTCGGGCCGGCTGAGGAAGCAGGCGGCCAGCGTGTGGTAGAAGTCGGCACGGTGCTCAAGCCCACCGGTCTCGAGCGCCCTGAGCGCGTCGGCCACACGCCCCGGACCGACCGGCAGGCCAGCGGCGCGCAGGGCGCGGGCGAAATGCATGACGTTCTCGGCCAGCTTGCCGTCGCCAGCCCCGCCGCCCGCCGTCTTGGTCAGGATCTCGGCCAAGCGCCCCTCCCAAGGGTCAATCGGACGCCCGGTGATCGGGGCGGGTCAAGGATCGCGCCAGCGACGGTCGAAGACCGCCCGTCCTTGACGCGCTCCGGCCACCGGACATGCTCGTCTCAGGCCGGACCCGCCGGCGTTCCCAAGCCCAACTCGAACAGATGCAGCCAGCACCCAGGTCGGACAAACGGCCATGACCAAATGCTGGCACCCCCGCAACGACCGATCGCGCGCGACCAGCGCGCGATGCCGCACGGCTCACCCCGCCGCAGCGACGGCGTGCTGCACCTCGTCCAGCACGCGCTTGGCCTGGCTGCCCTGGAAACGGGCGATGTCGTCCTGGTACTTCAGCAGCACGCCCAGGGTCGAGGAGACCGCCTCCGGGTCGAGCGCCAGCGCGTCGAGCGCCACGAGGCAGCGCGCCCAGTCGATGGTCTCGGCCACGCCCGGGCGCTTGAACAGGTCCTCGCTGCGCAGGCGCTGCACGAAGGCGACGACCTCCTCAGACAGCCGCGCCGGCGCCTCGGGCGCCTTGGCGCGCAGGATCTCCAGCTCGCGCGCGGCATCCGGATAGTCGACCCAGTGATACAGGCAGCGCCGCTTCAGCGCGTCGTGCACCTCGCGCGTGCGGTTCGAGGTAAGGATCACGATCGGCGGCTCGGGCGCCGCGATCGTGCCCAGTTCGGGGATCGTCACCTGGAAATCGCTGAGCGCTTCCAGCAGGAAGGCCTCGAACGGCTCGTCGGTGCGATCCAGTTCGTCGATCAGCAGGACCGGCGCGCCGCCTGGCTGCGGGCGCATCGCCTCCAAGAGCGGCCGACGGATTAGAAAGCGGTCGTCGAACAGCGAGGCGTGCAGCGCGTCGCGGTCCCGGTCACCCGCCGCCTCGGCCAGCCGGATCTCGATCATCTGCGCCGGATAGTTCCACTCATAGACTGCCGAGGCGGCGTCCAGCCCCTCGTAGCACTGCAGGCGGATCAGCCTGCGCCCAAGCGACGTGGCCAGCGCCTTGGCGATCTCGGTCTTGCCGACGCCGGCCTCGCCTTCCAGGAACAACGGCCTGCCGAGCCGCAGCGCCAGGAATACAACGGTCGCAAGGGCACGGCCGCAGACATAGCCCGCCTCCCCAAGCAAGGCTTGCGCGTCATCGATCGATGCCGGTCGTGCGGCGTGTGAGGTCTGGGTCATGGCCGCCCTCTCTAAGCTGGCGCCGAAGAGAATGCGAGCCGCGTCGATTTCAAGACGCGATACGGCGTCATCGCCGGGGACGCTCCAAGGCGTATACAACGTGGGCGAGGGCCAGAAGCGAGCCCATAATCACCGCGATCATCGCGAGATCGTTCATCCGAGCCTCTCCAGTCCTCGACGATCAGGATCATGCACGGCGAGGCTGGTGAACAGGGCTGCAATGATCAGGACGATCAGGACGCGATCCGTCGCCGGGACGCCGCCTGCTGCGATCTCCGGCGCGGACGCAAACAGACCGACCGCCACAATGCTGACGGCCACGCCGCTCAGATCGATGGCGGACAGCGTGATCTCCTCTTCCCTCATCTCGGCCATAGGCGCTCTCAGCGCCTCACAGCAGCACCATGGCCGCAAGGCCCAGGAAGGCGAGGAAGCCGACGACGTCGGTGACGGTCGTCACGAAGGTGCCCGAGGCCAGTGCCGGATCGGCGCCGACCCGATCAAGCGCGATCGGCACCAGAATGCCCGCCAGCGCCGCCGCCACCAAGTTGATCACCATCGCGACCGCGATCACCCAGGCGATGGACGGATCGCCGAACCAGACATACGCGACCGCACCCATCACCAGTGCGAAACCGATGCCGTTCAGGGCGCCGACGACCGTCTCGCGCCAGACGACGCGCATCGCGTTGTTCGCCGTCAGGTCGCGCGTCGCCAACGCCCTGACGGCGACGGTCAGGGACTGCGTGCCCGCATTGCCGCCCATCGAGGCGACGATCGGCATCAGCACCGCCAGCGCCACGATCCTGGCGATCGTGTCTTCGAATTGCGCGATCACGATGCTCGCCAGGATCGCGGTCGCCAGATTGACCGCCAGCCAGGGAAAGCGGCGCTTCACGATCTCGACCACGTCGTCCGAGATCTCCTCGTCGCCGACACCGCCCAGACGCTTCAGATCCTCCTCGGCCTCGTCATCCAGCGCCTCGACCGCGTCGACGATGGTGATCACGCCGACAAGGCGGCCGCTGTCGTCGACGACCGGCGCCGAGACGAGGTGGTATTGCTTGAAGGCATAGCCGACATCCTCCTGCGGGTCGGCGACGTTGAAGCTGCGGTAGTCCTGGCGCATCAGTGCCGAGAGCAGCACCGGGCGGCGCGCGCCCAGGATCGCGGCCAGCGGCACCAGTCCGACGGGCTTCAGCGCGGCGTCCAGCACGACGACGTCGTAGAAGTGCTGGGGCAGGTCCTTCGAGGCGCGCATGAAGTCGATCATCTGCCCGACCGTCCAGAACGACGGGGCGCGCACGAAGTCGGTCTGCATCAGCCGCCCGGCCGAGTAGTCAGGGTAGCCGAGAGAACGCGTCACCGCGATCCGGTCGGCAGGCTCCAGCGCCTCCAGCACCTCGCGCTGCGCCTCGGGCACCAGGTCGGCGAGGAGGTAGACGACGTCGTCGGTATCGAACTCGCGCGCCGCCTCGGCCAGCGCGGCGGGCTTCAGAAGCGACAGGATCTCGTCGCGGACGCCCTCCTCCAGCTCGACCAGGAAGGCGGGGTCAAGATCGGCCCAGGCAAACTTGATGAAGCGCTTGCGTCGCTCAGTGCCGATCTGCTCGACGAGGTCGGCGACATCGGCGGGGTGCAGATCGTGCACCGCCGCGCGCACGGCGGCACGGTCCTTGGCATCCAGGCCGCGCATCACCGCCTCGACGGTTTGGGGGTCGAGCGCGTAGTCGTCGTCGCGCTCGTCGCCCTGCCGGTCGGTCGCCGTGGCGTCGATCATGATGGCCCTCCGCCCAACCCTATGCTGCCCGTCGCGGCAAGGTGTTCCGGGCGGTCGCGCACAGATAGCGCCCGCTGCGGCTGCGGGGAACCGAGGGGGCGCTTCGTGCCGGGCCGCTCGGAGGTCGCTTGGCTTTTCAGACCGATAGTCTTGTTTGGCGGGCCAACTGCCGACCAAACAGGCCTTGCCTCGAGCCGATCTTTAAAGGGCCGCCCGGCGGGAAGCACATGACGTGCCGCGCAGTGGCGAATGGCGAGCTCCCCGTACGCCGCGCTGCTGCTGGACGCCATCGGTCCCTGACCGCAGGCCGGTGGTTTTACGAGGCGCCCGGCGCGGGCGCCTCAGACGGATCTAGTCAGGGCGCCCTCGCGCGAGCGCCCTGTCAGGTTCCGGACGTCGCGCCCTACGGCATCAGGACGGTATCGACGACGTGGATGACACCGTTCGATGCCGCGATATCGGCGGCGATCACGGTGGCGTTGCCGCCCACGACCACGCCGCTGCTGGGATCGACGGGCAGATCCAGGCCGTTGATCGTGGTCGCGACCGACGGCTCGGTCCCCAGATCCCCGGCCCGCACGGTGCCGTCCAGCACGTGATACGAGATCAGCGTCACCAGCGTCCCGCGGTTCTCGGGCAGCAGCAGGGTCTCCACGGTGCCGGCGGGCAGCTTGGCGAAGGCCGCGTCATTCGGCGCGAACACCGTATACGGCCCGTCGCCCTTGAGAGCGGTGGTGAGATCGGCCGCCTCGACCGCAGCGACGAGCGTGGTGAAATCGCCTGCGGCGACCGCCGTGTCGACGATGTCGGGCCCGGTGGCCTGCGGCGTCTCCTGCTGCGCGCAGGCGGCGAGACCGGCGGCGAGGAGTGCGGTGGTGGCGATGCGGGTGATGGCGTTCATGGGTGTCTCCCTCTGTTCAGTCACGCGCTGTTGGCCGGCGTCGAGACAGCGCCCCAGCGGCCGACGGCGTGTAAGCATAGCGCTCGGATCGCCGCTCGCGACCCGTCATGGCGCTGACAAACCGGAAAAAGACCCGCCACCTGCGAGAGGCAGCGGGTCCGAAGGCCTACGCGCCGCTGGGGACGCGAGCGCCGCTTGTCCTAGGCTCGGACCCGGGATCAGGGCAGGATGACGGCGTCGATGACATGGATGACGCCGTTCGACGCCTCGATATCCGCGGCGACGACCGTCGCGCCGTCGACCGTCACGCCCGAGGTCGCGTCGATGTCGACCGTGGTGCCCTGCACCGTCTCGGGGCTGACCTTCTGGCCGGCGAGGTCGCTCGACATCACTTTGCCCGGCACGACGTGATAGGTCAGAACGGCGACCAGCTGGTCCTTGTTCTCGGGCTTCAGCAGGTTCTCGACGGTACCTTCCGGCAGCGCGGCGAAGGCCTCGTCGGTCGGCGCGAAGACCGTGAACGGCCCCTCGCCCTGCAGGGTCTCGACCAGGCCCGCGGCCTGCACGGCGGCGACCAGCGTTTCGAAACCATCGGCTGCGATGGCGGTCGCGACGATGTCCTTGGAGTGGTCGTCAGCGCGCGCGCTCGGCACGACGACGGCAAGCATGGCGGAGGCGGCGAGGCCTGCGATCAAGCTCTTGAACATGATGGTTCTCCTCATGCGGTCCGGACACAGTGCCCGGCAGCCGCCCAAAGCTTGGTGCTCGGGCCGCAGAGCACAGGCGTCTCAGTGCGGCAGACGGTCGCGCTAATGGCCTGATTTCCTTCGACTTTCACCTGACGGCAGATCCATCCGTTTTGTCTGTGCGGAGCTGTCGCAGCCCCGCATGCACGTCTCTCGCAGGGTGGTGAAACCCTACGTTGAGCGGAATAATCGGGTCTGCGGCCGGTTTGCCGAAACCCTGCGATTTCTGGGCGGCAGAGCGGCCCAACCGCGCTTTTTGCCTTGCGTGCCGCGACGCATGCGACAAGCTGGCGGCGGGGTGGACGACGGAGCACATCACGATGGGTCGGTGGATCGGCGCATGTCTCGTGATCTGCACTATGGTGGTCATGGCACTGGGGGAGGCGCGGGCGATGGAGATGGTTTTCTTCTCCGCTGTTGAGGGTCGTCTCGTCAGTGAAGACGGCACGCCGGCAGCCGGTGTCCGTGTCTCGCGCACATGGCAGCGCGGCGGCGAGGGCGAACGTGGCGAAGACGACACCACGACGGACGCTGAGGGTCGCTTCAGTTTTCCCGAAGTGACGCGTTCCAGCTTTTGGGCGGGCATCATCCCGCACACCCCGGTAATCGGGCAGACGATGACCGCGCATCTGCCCGACGGCGAGCTCCGAATCTGGCTGTTGAGCAAGAACAGCTACGACCGGAACTCGGAACTCGGGGGACGGGCCACGAAGATCGTCTGCCGGGTCGACAAGGAACCCGACAATGCGGGGCCGGTATTCGGCACCTGCATGATCGACGACGCCTGATCACCACCGATTTCGGAGGACTGACCAATGCCAGCCACGCCGCTGCGCCCTGAACAGGCCGCGCGCCTTGCAGACATGATCTATGGTGGGCTTGTCCACGCCAACACCACCGACACGCTGAATGCCGCCGGTGGCGGCCTCGGCAACGACTTCACGCCGATAAGCGACACGCTGGTCGAAGGCCGCACCGGCATGGGCAGCCGGATCCGGACCAGCAACTTCGCTATGACGCTGACGCGCAACGGCGCCCCGCGCGAAAAGGTCGTGGTGGTGCGCGGCACCGACTTCCCGTCGCTGCGCGACTGGCTGACGAACGCGAACGTGGCCTTCGTGTCCGCGCGCCGGATCGGCGGGGCTCAGGTGCACAAGGGCTTCTACGCCGCCTTCGAGAGCCAGATCGATCAGCTGAACACGCAACTCGGCCTGCGCGACGGGGACAGCGTTCATGTCCTCGGCCATTCGCTCGGCGGGGCGATCGCCACGCTGCTGGCCGCCTATTGGGCGCAGCGGGGAACGTCGACCAAGCTTTATACCTTCGGCGCGCCGCGCGTCGCCCTGCCGCCCTTCCAGTACCAGACGCGGCGACGACTCGGTGCGCAGAACATCTACCGCGTCTACGACTTCTGTGACCCGGTGCCGATGGTGCCGATCTTCCCGTTCTGCCACCCGTTCAGCGCCGGCATCGCGGTGGGCCGCACGACGGGCGGCATGAACCGGCACAGCATGGGCAACAACTACATCCCTGCCTGTACCGGGCTCAGTTGGGAGCAGATGCGCCGCTCGTCGAACAGCTTCGACCTGCGCGGCGATATCGACGCCATGCTTGGCCGGGCGCGCGACGAGACGCGGATACCCGGCAACTCGTTCGGCATGTGGTGCCTGGGACGCGTGCTCTACCTGCTGGTCGTCTCGATCGGCGGTGCGCTGACGGTGCCCGCGATCGCGACGCTGACGGTCATCGACCGCATCGCGATGATCCTGGAGACCGCGGCATCCGCGATCCGCGGCATGGCGGACCGGGTGATGAGCTGGCTGCGCTCGGCGCTGCGCTGGCTGGGCCGCGAAGTCGCCGCGCCGGCCGCCGATGTCACGCGCAGCTTCCTGCGTTACGTGCTGGATCTGTTCTTCCGCGGCGTGTCCGCGGCCGCCAGCCGCATGATCGACATGGTGCACTAAGAGGCACGCTCAGGCGGGCGCTGTCCTGCCCGCCTGCAGCACCTTGCGGATCGCGGTTTCGATCTGGTCGGCGAGATCGACGCGTTCCTCGGGCGCCAGAAAGGCGCCAAGCTCGATCTCGCGGGCGCCTCCGGTCACGGTCAGATAGTTCTCGGGCCGCGCGTCTTCGTGCAGATGCAGGCGCACGAAATAGGGATCGGCAGACCAGGAGAGGCGCCTGCCGCTCGGCTCGAAACGCTCGACCCGCATCTCATCCGGCCAGAGGCGCACGCGCTCGAGCAGACGGCCGTCTTCGGTGTTACGCCTCAGCGCAAAGGACACGGCCGCAAGGATCGTCAGCGCGAAGGCCAGCGGGATCCAAAGCACCGGCGTCTTCACCAGGGGCGCGAGCGGGACGATGAAGCCGCAGCCGAGCAGCCAGACGACGCGTTTGCGCCCGAGCTGGGTCAGGGAGCGGTTCGGCCAGATCTCGACCGACCAGGTCGGCGCATCCTCGCGGTCGTCCGGGGCGGCCGCCGCGGCGTCCGGCCCGATGACTGGCGCCGGCGAACCGGCGCCATGCTGCGCGCTGCCCCCCATCAGTGCGACGGCAGCTTGTCCCACATGTCGCGCGTCGGAAGCTGCTCGAAAGTGTGCTCGGGCGGCGGATTGGGCAACGTCCACTCCAAGGTCCCGAGCTCGTCTTCCCAATAGTTCGGGTTCTCGACCTTCTCACCCTTCGTCAGCGTGTACCACATGACGTAGAGGAAGAAGAGGAACGAGGCGAACGACAAGAAAGCGCCAATCGTCGACACGTAGTTCCAGAGGGCAAAGGCCTCAGGATAGTCGATATAGCGGCGCGGCATGCCCTGCCGACCCAGGAAGTGCTGCGGGAAGAAGGTGATATTGGCGCCCACGAACATCGTGTAGAAATGCACCTGCCCCATCCACTCGGGATACTGCCGGCCCGACATCTTCCCGATCCAGTAATAGATGCCGCAGAAGATGCCGAAGACCGCACCCAGCGACATGACATAGTGGAAGTGCGCGACCACGTAGTAGGTGTCGTGATAGGCGCGGTCGATGCCGGCCTGGCTCAGCACGATGCCGGTCACGCCGCCCACAG
>JBCCSW010000178.1:0-8573 GCA_039199465.1 Pseudomonadota bacterium | reverse complement strand
CCGTCGTCGGTCTCAGCCTCGCGATCTTCTGCTACAACCTCAACCTGCCGCTGACGCTGCGCTCGGCCTTCTACCCGCTGCTGGGTGAACGGGTTTGGGGCTGGCCGGGCCATGTCATCGACACGCTGGCGGTCTTCGCGACGCTGTTTGGCCTCACCACCTCGCTCGGCCTCGGCGCGCAGCAGGTGGCAGCCGGGTTGAACGAGGTTGCGGGCATCGAGCCGACCAACACCGTGGTCGTCCTGCTGATCATCGGCATCACGGCAATCGCGCTGGTCTCGGTCCTGCTCGGCATGGACAAAGGGGTGAAGCGGCTGTCCGAGATCAACATGGTCATGGCGGTGGCGCTATTCCTGTTCGTGCTGTTCATGAGCGGCGCGGTCACGGCGATCACGCGATACTTCAACGTGATGGTCGACTACGTCACGCTGCTGCCGGCGCTGTCGAACCCGTTCGGACGCGAGGACACCAGCTATTTCCACGGCTGGACGACGTTCTACTGGGCATGGTGGATCGCGTGGTCACCCTTCGTCGGCATGTTCATCGCCCGCATCTCGAAAGGGCGGACGGTGCGCGAGTTCGTGCTCTGCGCCCTGATCGCGCCGACGCTCGTCTGCGCGCTCTGGATGTCGACCTTCGGCGGCGCCGCGATCGACATGATCAACAGCGGCACCGGTGCGGGCGACGGCATCACCGGCGTGGTGGTGGACAGCTACAAGCCGGAGCTGGCGCTCTTCCGCCTGCTGGATCAGTACCCGCTGTACTCGATCATCGCGCCGATCTCGCTGGTGCTGATCGTGATCTTCTTCGTCACGTCCTCAGACAGCGGATCGCTGGTGATCGACACGATCACGGCGGGCGGGAAGATGGATGCACCGGTCGTGCAGCGGGTCTTCTGGTGCACGCTGGAGGGGCTGGTGGCCATCGCGCTGTTGCTTGGCGGCGGCTTGAGCGCCTTGCAAGGCGCGGCGGTGTCGACCGGCATACCCTTCACCTTGGTGGTGCTGGCGATGTGCTATTGCCTGTGGCTGGCACTCAGGTCCGAGCGCGCCAAGCTCTGACGACGGACTGCCCGCCGGGTGCCTTTGCGGCCCCGGCGGGCACGACCCGCAGCGCTTCTGCCGCCGGGCCCTGAAAAGCGAAGTCACCAGACCGCCCGCCTAAACGTGGGCGGTCTTCGCGTTTGAGACTGTCTGTGTGGCGTAGCGATGCCGCCCAGGAAGACCGCGATGACGGGGTTCCACCGAGCAGCCCGCGCCCTCGGTTGCGGCGATCAACCTTTCGGTAGCCACGACGGCCGGGCACTGAATGGGGCCGTCTCGCCCCGATTGCCGGGCGACCCACCACAAATTGGTCACGACTTAACGCAAGGGTTGAGTCGGCGATGGCGGCGGATGGCCGGCGTACCGTTTGGGGACAGGGGAACGGCATGCTCACAGCACTGCGCGGCGGTACCGGCGGCTTTTACGTCGGCTTGTTCATGGTCGCAGCCAGCACGACGGCGCTGCAGATCGTGCAGACCAGGATCCTCTCGGTGATCTCCTGGTACTCCCTCGCGTTCCTTGCAATCAGCATGGCGATGCTCGGTCTCACCGCCGGCTCGCTGCTCGTCTATTTCTACGACCGCTGGCTGTCCCAGCGTCCGGTGGCGCATCGCCTGGCGCAGGGCACGCTGCTGCTGGCCATCGCCATCGCGGTCAGCTGGTTGTTCCTGATCAACAGCATTGCGATCAGCGAGATCTGGATCGGCCCGACGCTGGTGCTGATCTGGTTGCACATGATCATCGTGTTGGCGCTGCCCTATGTGCTGGCCGGCGCCGTGATCGCGCTCGCGCTGACGCGGACGCCGCTGCCCATCGGCACGGTCTATGGCGTCGATCTGGCCGGTGCAGCGGCCGGCTGCCTGCTGGTGCTCGCGATGATGGCGGTGCTCGACGGCGTGTCGGCCATGCTCGCGCTCGCCGCGCTGAGCGCTTTCTCGGCCTCGGCGTTCATGATGTCGGCCCAGGCGCTCGGCGGTGATGTCGCCGCCCATGCTGATCACGCGGCGCGCCTCAGCCGCAGCGCGCGGCGCTGGGGCCTGTGGCTGATCGTGGCCTGCAGCCTGAATGCCGCCCTATACCCCTTTGCGGGTCGCCTGCTGATGGACAAGACGCGCCTGCTGCAGGTCGAGATGATCGAGACGCTGGAGTGGAACGCCTTCTCGCGCATCGAGGTTTCACGCCCGTTGTTCCGCGTGCCAAGCCTGAATGGCCGCGCGCCAAACATGCCGGGTGAGATGAAGGTGGCGATCGAGGAGCGCGTGCTCGCCATCGACGGCGGCGCCAGCACGCAGCTCTACGCCTTCGACGGTGACCGCGAGGATCTCGCCTTCCTCGAATACGACATCACCAATCTGGCCTATGCCATCCGCAACGGCGGCGGCAGCGCGGCGGTGATCGGCGTGGGCGGCGGTCGCGACATGATGTCGGCGCACTATTTCGGCTTCGAAGCGATCACCGGGATCGAGCTCAACCCCATTATCGTCGAGAACCTGACCGAACGGTATGCGGACTTCAACCGCATCTCAGCGGTGCCGGGCGTCGAAATCCATGTCGACGATGCGCGGGCCTGGTTTGCCTCGAACGATGGCGCCTTCGACCTCATGCAGATGAGCCTGATCGATACCTGGGCCGCGACCGGCGCAGGCGCGCACTCACTAGCGGAGAACGGCCTCTACACGATGGAGGCATGGCAGACCTTCCTGAACGACGTGACACCCAACGGTGTCTTCACCGTTTCGCGTTGGTTCAATCCCGATAGCGTTGGCGAGACCGGGCGCATGGTGTCGCTGACCATGGCGACGCTCTACGCGATGGGGGCCGAGCGTCCGGCCGACCATATCTATCTCGCGAGCGTCGATCAGCTTGCCACCATCGTCGTCTCGCGCGCGCCGCTGAGTGCCGAGGAGATCGGCAAGCTGGATGCCACGGTTGAACGCATGGGCTTCCAGATGCTGATGCGCCCGGGCAGCACCCCATCGAACCCGGTCCTGGCCGCGATCGCCGCGGCGCCCGACACGGCCACGCTCTATAGTCTGGCCGAGGACGCGCCGCTCGACTTCTCGCCGACGACCGATGACCAACCCTTCTTCTTCAACCAGCTCAAGCTGACCTCGGTCGGCGATTGGGGCACGATCATCTCCCAGCAGGGCGTGGCCAGCGGCAACATCATCGCGACGCTGATGCTGGCGGTGATCGTGGCCGTCTCGGGTCTGGCGGTGGTGGCGACGATGATCGTGCCGACGCTGCCGACATTGAAGCGCACCGACGGGCGCCTAGCCGGCCTCGGCACGGGATACTTCCTGCTGATCGGCCTTGGCTTCATGTTTGCCGAGATCGCGCTGATGCAGCGGCTGTCGATCTTCCTCGGCCATCCGGTCTACGGGCTGGCGATCGCGTTGGCGGGCATCATCCTGTCGACGGGTATCGGCGCTGCGATCTCCGAACGGCGCCCGCTGGTCACGCCGCGCCACCTGACGATCTGGGTGGGCGGCACGGTGCTGTTCATCGCGAGCCTGCCGGTCTGGCTGCCGACACTTCTCATCGCGGCCTCCAGCCAGGGCATCGTGATCCGCGCCATCGTCTGCCTGTTGGCCGTGGCGCCGGCGGGGCTGATGCTTGGCTTCGCCTTCCCGACCGGCATGCGTCTGGTGCGCGCGATCGACGACAGCCCGACGCCGTGGTTCTGGGCGGTCAACGGCGCTGCCGGGGTGCTGGCCTCGGGCCTGGCGGTCGCGGTCGGCACCTTCGTGTCGATCAGCGCCAGCTTCGCGATCGCCGCCGTCTGCTATGCGCTGCTGCTGCCCGTAGCCCTCGGCCTGCACGCCCATGGTCAGCGGAAGGCCTCTGACTATGGCCCGGTAGGTCAGGCGTCGGAGGCGCCGGGCTGATCGCGCGGCACGGCGCGCTAGCGCCGCTTGCCGGCCCGGCCTGGCCCGACCCGACCCGACCCGGCCCGACCCGGCCCGACCCCGTGGCCGGGCTACCTCAGCCCGTCGCGCCTGGACCTGGGCACCGGGCATGTCGGCCCGCGTCGGTGAGTTAGGCGGAGCGCAGCCGACCGTCGACGCCTGGCCGCTGCTCCTACTGCCGTGAGCATCTGCGCCAACTTCCAGATATTTGGATGGATATCCGCGTTTGCGGTTCCTTGAGGCCCCTCATCGGGCTGCGTGAGGGAGATTTTCCGTGGCGTCGTCAGACGATCGCTGCGCAGCCGCCTCAAGTGTCACGGAACTGTCACACAGGCTAAGTACGCAACTATGGCGCGAGGCGTTCCTTCGGGAATCCCGCTCGGGGGGTAGACTGCCTCGCCGACACTTCGCGTGAGCGCATCGGGTGCCACGGCGGCAGATCGGGCACGGAAAAGGGAGCTACCATGACGCGGACTATTCTTGCAGGAGCGGCGCTGGCGCTGCTGCCGGGCGCAGCCCTTGCGGCCTGCCCGGCGATCACCGTGAGCGACATGGGCGGCGTCGCGCCCGGTGCGTATCCCCAACAGTTCGAGCTGGCGGAGTTCGAGGCGGCCGCCGGTTGCACGATGGCGTTCAGCACCAATCCCGACATCGCCGAGCTCAACGCCCAGATCGCGGGCAATCCCGAACTGCCGCCCCTGGCCGAGCGTCTGCCGTCCGAGCCGCTGGTCGTCCTGCCCTATGACAGTGTCGGCCAGTATGGCGGCCAGCTCGACGTGCTGTCGAATGCGACCGAGGCCGGCACCTCGGACTTCCTCTCGGTGCGCCATGTCAACTTCGTGCGCTACTCCGACGACCTGCAGACCATCGTGCCGAATGTCGCCAAGTCCTGGGCGTGGAACGAGGACTTCACCCAGCTGACCTTTACCCTTCGCGAGGGTCACAAATGGTCGGACGGTGCGCCCTTCACTAGCGCCGATGTGAAGTTCTGGCACGACAACCTGATGCTCGACCCGAACATCTTCGAGACGCCGCGCGACTACGTGCTGGTGGGCGGTGAGCAGATGACGGTTGAGACGCCGGACGACGTGACCGTCATCTTCAATCTGCCGGCGCCGAAACCGGGACTGCTGGTCCACTTCGCCACCTCCTACGCGCAGGGCTGGCAGCCGAAGCACTTCCTTGGCCAGTTCCACCCCGACCTGAACGAGGACGCCGACAGCGTTGCCCAGGCCCTGGGTTTCGAGAACGGCTATGACGCGATCATGGCCTATTACGGCAACTCGGACTGGACCGACACGCCGACGCCGATGCTGTCGCGCCCGGAGATCCTGGAAGGGCTCGAGAAGCACACGATGCCGACGCTCGAGAGCCATATCTACATTCGCGACACCACCGAGGGGCGGCACCTCGTGGCGAACCCGTATTTCCACCAGATCGATCCGACCGGTCAGCAGCTCCCCTACATCTCGGTTCAGGACGAGGTCTATATCAACGACAACGAGGTTCGGATTCTGACGCTGGTGAACGGCGAGGTGGACTACAAGTCCCAGTCCGTCCGGCTCGATCAGGCGCCGCTGCTGCTGGATAACCGCGAAAGCGGCGGCTACGAGATCCAGTTGAAGCCCACTGTCGCCATGCCGGCGGTGTCCTTCAATCTGACCCATGAAGACGAGGCGAAGCGCGAGGTCTTCCAGAACGTCAACTTCCGCATCGCGATGTCCCACGCGATCAACCGGGCCGAGCTGAACGAGACCGCCTATTTCGGGCAGGGTGCGCCCAGCCAGATCCTGCCCTTCAACCCGACGCCCGATTGGGTTGATCCGAAATGGGCGAGCTTCGCGGCCGAGTATGACCCGGACACCGCCAAGGCGATGTTGGACGAGATGGGCCTCGCCGACACCGATGGCGACGGTTTCCGCGAACTGCCGAATGGCGAGACGCTGACGCTGGCGATGAACTTTTCCACGCAGGGCATCGCAGGCACCGTGGTCGAGCTCATCAGCCAGTACTGGGAAGAGGTCGGCATCCAGTCGGTGGTCAAGGAAGTGACGCCGGACGAGTACCGCTCGGCCCAGTCCTCGAACAAGCTCGATGTCGGCCTTTGGCAGTATGGTGCGCCTGTGGCGATCCATATGGGTCTCAACACCTTCTTCCGGGCGCCCTTCGGAACCTATTTCGAGCACCGTACCGGGATGCTCTGGGCTGAGTGGTTGGATTCTGGTGGTGAGAACGGCGTCGAGCCACCCGACTGGGTGAAGACGCTGGCATCCGACATCGATGCCTTCCAATCGGCCACACCCGGCTCGGACGAGGCCGCCGAGATCGGGGCCCGACTGGTCGAGGGTTTCGTCTCCAACCTGCCGATGATCGGCACGGTTCAGGCGCCAGAACCGGTCTACGTCAACAACCGGCTCAACAACGTTCCCGAGTTCAAGACCTGGTCCTACGAATACTATCGGACCTATCCGTATCGGGCCACGCAGTGGTGGCTGGACGAGTAAGGTCTTGTCTGCTCTGATCACGGTGTCGGGGGCGGCCGAGCGCCGCCCTTCGGCTGTGGGAGAGAGACGCCTGAACCGGAACTCAGCCGTGCGATCGGCGATGGAGCGGGACCGCTAGGCGCAGATGTTCAATTTCTCCCGCTTCGTCGCGACCCGAGCTGTCATGGCGCTGATCACCCTGGTCATCGTCTCGCTTGTGGTGTTCACGCTGATGGAGCTGGTGCCCGGCGATTGCGCCGAGCGCTATCTCGCTTTCAAGAACACCCAGGGCTCCGGCATCTCGGTCGAGGACATCGAGATCGAGCGCGCGCGCCTCGGCTTGGACAGGCCGTTTCTCGAACGCTGGGGCGCCTGGATCGTCAACGCCTTCCAGGGCGAGTTCGGCGACAGCTGCATCCTGCGCGTGAATATCGCGCAGCTTCTGGGCGACAAGTTTCTGTTGTCGCTCGCGATCTGCCTCGCCTCGCTGATGCTCGCCTACCTGATCGCGGTGCCGGTCGGCATCATTGCCGCCGCCTCGAACAATGCGATCCTGAACAACTCGCTGAAGTTCATCAGCTATTTCGGCCTGGCCATGCCCAACTTTCTGCTGGCGCTGATGATCATGCTGTTCTCCACGATCTACTTCAACGACACGATGACCGGGTTGTTCTCGAGCGAGTATCGCGACGCGCCCTGGTCGCTCGCCAAGCTCATGGACCTGCTCAGCCATGCCTGGCTGCCGGTCTTCATTCTGGGCTGGTCGGCGACTGCCTTTGCGCTGCAGACCGTGCGGGCGCTGATGTCTGACGAGATTGGCAAGCTCTACGTCACTGCGGCGGCGGCGCGCGGCGTGCATGGCGGCAGGCTGCTGTGGCGCTATCCCGCCCGTCATGCGCTGGGGCCGATCGTCAACTCGCTCGGCTTCGACCTCAACCGCATCTTCAACGAGCTGCCGATCGTCGCGCTGATCCTGGTGATGACCGATGCCGGCGCGCTGCTGATCGAGGCCCTGGCGCGGTCGAACGACCAGCAGTTGGCGGGCGCGATCATCTTCCTGCTGACCGCGTCGATCGTCACGCTCAACTTCCTGACCGACGTGTTGCTGGCGGCGATCGATCCCCGCGTGCGCAAGAGCATCATCCGATGACCGAGCTTACCCAGGGCTCCGGCCAGACCGTCCCGCAGAGCGAGGGCCAAGCACCGGCCGCGGCGCCGCGCGGCGAGGATCAGAAGGCAAAGGAGGCGTATTTCACCGCCTCCCAGAGCCAGCTGATCTGGGCGCGCTTCAAGCGCCAGCGCTCGGCGATGGTGGCAGCGGTCGTCCTGCTGATGCTCGTCGTCTCGGGTATCTTCGCGCCCTTCCTGTCGCCCTATGATCCCACGATTGCCGGGCGCAATGCCGACTACACCAACGGCGCGCCGCAGATCCCGCAATTCTGCGACAAGAACGGCTGCTCCTGGCGCCCCTTCATCCATGCGGTCGAACGCGAACGCTCTATCGCGACGAACTTCCGCTGGGTGACGACGATCAACGAGGACAAGCGCAACTACATGACGCTGTTCCCGCGCGGCGACAGCTACGAGCTGTTCGGCGTCATCCCGGGCGATGTGCATCTGTTCGGCGTGCAGGAGGGGAAGATCCACCTGTTCGGCACCGATGAGGATGGGCAGGACATCTTCTCGCGTACGCTTCATGCGATCTGGACGTCGCTGCAGGTCGGCACCATCGGCGTCTTTATCGCCTTCGTGCTGGCGCTGATCATCGGCGGTGTCAGCGGCTACTACGGCGGCTGGATCGACGGGGTGATCCAGATGATCACCGATGCCGTGCGAACGGTGCCGGCGATCCCGCTGTTCATGGCGGTCGCGGCCTTCATGCCGCCCGAGACCTCGGCCGAGGCGCGGTTCTTCTACATCTCGCTGATCCTGGGTTTCATCGGCTGGCCGACGCTGGCGAGGCGCGTGCGCACCCATCTGCTGACCGAGCGGAACCAGGAATACGTGCTTGCGGCCGAGCTTTGCGGCGCGTCCTCGGGACATGTGATCCGGCGCCACCTGCTGCCGTCCTTCACATCCTACATCATCGTCGATCTGGTGATCTCGTTTCCCTACATGGTGCTCTCCGAAACAGCACT
>JBCCSW010000177.1:0-8592 GCA_039199465.1 Pseudomonadota bacterium | reverse complement strand
GGCGGCGGTCTGGCCTGGGGTTCCGGGCTGCTGCGCTGGTAGTTTTCCACAGCATTTTATGGCTTGCCGACAAGCACTTGCCGTTGACCTCTGCGAAACCCGATCGCTAGTCTCACAACCTACAAGCGATAACAAAGCAGGAGAGGGACGATGGCAGGTGGCACGCTGACCCGCGCGGATCTTACCGAGGCGGTCTATCGTGAGATCGGTCTTTCGCGGAACGAAAGCGCCGAACTGGTTGAAAAGATCCTTGCGGAGATCTCGGGCGCCCTTGTTAGGGGCGAGAACGTCAAGATCTCGAGCTTCGGCACGTTCAGCGTGCGCGAGAAGGGGCGCCGCATGGGGCGCAACCCCAAGACAGGGCAGGAGGTGCCGATCGACCCGCGGCGCGTCCTCGTCTTTCGCCCCTCTCACATCATGAAGGAACGAATCAACGCCGCTGACGACGCTGCGACGGTCGGGGCGGCTGGTGCGTGATGGCAGCGGCAAGAACGGCCAAACGAGCCGACAATACACCGGCACCGCGGTCCGGATCCGGCGTGAGCGCGGTGGACAAGTCGCCCGAGGCGTTTCGCACGATCAGCGAGGTGGCCGAGGAACTGGACCTGCCCCAGCACGTCCTGCGCTTTTGGGAGACGCGCTTCAGCCAGATCAAGCCGCTGAAGCGCGGGGGCGGCAGGCGCCTCTACCGGCCCGATCACATCGCCCTCCTGCGCGGCATCAAGGCGCTTCTCTATGATGACGGGCTGACGATCAAAGGCGCGCAGAAGGTGATCCGCGAACGCGGCCAACGTGCGGTGATGGCGCGCGGCCGGGGCGACGCGATGCTGGGCGTTGAAAGCCGCGTGCCCGAGGATGCCACCGAACGCCTTGCAGCGATCAAGGCCCGGCAGGATGGCGGTGCGAAGCGCGGGCCGCGTGTCGGGGGCGACGGGCCTACAGCGGAGAAGCGGCGGCCGGGTACCGTGGCGGATCCAGCGCAGCCAACGCTGGATCTGGGCGATACGGCGCCCGTGGACGGCCCGCCTCCAGCCCTGCCCGACGCCCCCGCACCGTCGCCCGTCGCCGGCGACAGCCCGTCCATGGCTGCCGAAGAGACGCGGCGGCGTGCCCGGCCCGCCGACGGCCGGGGACGCGGTGCGCGGGAGCGTCAGGCCGCCGATCCGGCCAAGGCGCAGATCGGGCGGCACATCGCGCGGCTCGAGGCGATCCTAGCCCGTCTCGAAGCGGGTTGAGCACCGATTTGACCATTGCGCAGCCTCCGCCGCGGCGCTAGGCAACCACTTCCCGACGGGCCGTAGCGCAGCCTGGTAGCGCGCTTGCATGGGGCGCAAGAGGTCGTGAGTTCGAATCTCGCCGGCCCGACCATCGGGCGAGACGCCAGCGGCCGTGCCGCTGGCGTTTCACGTTCCGGCGCCGCAGACCGGAAGGCCCGATGACGCCAACGCTCCCCCACTCGATGACCGCCGATAACAACGATGCCGGACCGGCGTCGCGCACGGGGCATGGCGTCATCCCCTCGCAGCACTTGCGGCGCATGATCTCGGATGGCGCGATCACCGCCGACACGCCGGTCCAGACTGCACAGCTGCAGCCGGCCAGCCTGGATCTGCGCCTCGGCCGGCGGGCATGGCGGGTCTCAGCCAGTTTCCTGCCCGGGCGGCGCAGCGTCGAGGAACGGCTGCACGACTTCGCGATGCACCAGATCGACCTCGCGCCCGGTGCCGTGCTGGAGCGCGGCTGCGCCTATGTCGTCGAATGCGCCGAGCGTCTCGCCCTGCCCGCCGACACTGCCGGCGCCGCCAACGCCAAATCCTCGACAGGGCGGCTCGACCTGCTCACGCGGCTCGTCACCGATGGATCGGACGCCTTCGACCGTGTCGCGGCGGGGTATCACGGGCCGCTCTACCTGCAGATCAGCCCCTGCACGTTCTCGGTTCTTGTGCGCCCCGGCGTGACGCTGTCGCAGCTCCGCCTCCGCCGCGGCGAACCGGCGCTGGATGACGCGGCCTTGGCGGCGCTGCATGGCAGCGATCCGCTGGTCGACGGCACGGCGCTGATCGATGGCGGGCTCGGCTTCTCGGTCGATCTGTCGGGCGATGCCGCGCCCGAGGGGATCGTCGGCTGGCGGGCACGCCGCAACACCGCGCTGATCGACCTGGACAAGATCGCCGCCTACGATCCGGCCGATTTCTGGGAGGCCGTGCGCCCGGCCCGCCATCGCGGCCTGATCCTCGACCCCGGTGCCTTCTACATCCTCGTCAGTCGCGAGGCAGTTGCCGTGCCGCCCGAGACGGCGGCCGAGATGGTCCCCTTCATGGCCGTGGCGGGTGAGTTCCGCGTGCATTATGCCGGCTTTTTCGACCCTGGCTTCGGCCATCGCGAGACGGGCGGCAGCGGCTCGCGCGGCGTATTGGAAGTGCGCTGCCACGAGGCGCCCTTCGCGCTGGAGCACGGCCAGTCCGTCGGCCGCCTGATCTACGAGCGGATGGCGGAGCGGCCCGACCTGCTCTATGGCCGCGACATCGGTTCGAACTACCAGGGCCAGGCGCTGAAGCTGTCGAAACACTTTCGCGTGCCCATCGCGGGCTAGCCGACGGCAGCGACGCTCCCCGATTTCCGAGGGTGTCTATGACGTTGCGAAAACGTCTTCATCGGCTCCTCGTCCCGGTGGGATTGATGTTATAGCATCACATCGCATCGCCGGAGGAGACCCCATGCGCAGCCTCACCGCCCTAACCGCTTGCTGCCTCGCCACGACCTCCTTCGCCCTCGCCGGCGAGACGCGGGGGCTCGGGGCGCATGAACACGGCGTCGGCACCTTCAACATCGCGGTCGAGGGCACGTCCGTCCTGATCGAGCTGGAGGCGCCCGGCGCCGATATCGTTGGCTTCGAGCACCCGGCAGAGAGCGCCGAGGACAAGGCCGCAATCACGGCCGCTAAGGCCCGCCTCGCCGACCCGCTCTCCCTGTTCGTGCCGAGCGCGGCAGCCGGCTGCGCCGTGACAGCGAGCGAGGTCGCGCTGATCGGCGACGATCACCACGACGAGGCGCATACCGGCCACGACGACGCACATGGGCACGAGCACGGGCATGGCCATGGGCACGCTCATAGCCATGGGCATGACCACGGGCACGGTCATGGGCACACCAGTGACGCGAACCACACCGAGTTCCATGCCGAATACACGCTGACCTGCGCTGATCCGGGCCGGCTGGAGCGCATTGCGTTCCCCTATTTCGACGCCTTCCCGAATGCCGAGAAGCTGGAGGTGCAGATGATCGGCGACAACGGCAGCGCCGGCTTCGACGTGACCCGTGCCGCGCCCGTGCTCGAAATGCCGGGCAACATCTGAGGCCATCGGGCCGCGGGATCGGTGCCGCCATGGCGATGACGGAACCGGACGCCCGGGCCTCCGATGACGAGATGTCGGCGCCCGCCGACGGTGCGACCGCACTCTCCCTTCAAAGCCTGCGCTACGTCTGGCCCACCGGCGGCGATGCCGCGGGCTTCTGGATCGAGGTCGACGCGCTCACCATCGCGAAGGGCGAGCGGATCTTCATCGAGGGGCCGAGCGGGTCCGGCAAATCCACGTTGCTGTCGCTGATTTGCGGTGTGATCGCGCCGCAATCGGGTCGGATCGAGGTGATGGGCGCCCCGTTCTCGGCCCTGCCTGCGGCGGATCGCGACCGGATCCGGGCCGAACGCTTCGGCGTCATCTTCCAGATGTTCAATCTGCTGCCCTATGCCTCGCCGGTCCAGAATGTCGTGCTGCCGCTCGCCTTCGCGCCAGAGCGGGCGGCGCGCGTGGGGCGCGACCGCGCGGGCGAGGCGCGGCGGCTGATGGCGGCACTCGGCTTGCCCGCCGCGGTGATCGGCGCCCGAAAGGCCAGCAGCCTCTCGGTCGGCCAGCAGCAGCGCGTGGCCGTCGCGCGGGCACTGATCGGCGCACCGGACATCGTCGTGGCCGACGAGGCGACCTCTGCACTGGGCAGCGGCGCGCGCGATGCGTTTCTGGAGGTGATGTTCGACCAGGCCGCCGTGGTCGGCGCGACGCTGATCATGGTCAGCCACGACGCCGCGCTCGGCGACCGCTTCGACCGCGCGGTCCCGCTCAGCAGCGTCGCCCGCGTCGGCCGCACCTCGGCTCAGGAACGGCAGCGATGATCCTGCTCCGCCTCGCCCTTCGTTCGCTGGTCAACCGGCGGCTGACGGTGCTGCTGACGATCTTCGCGACCGCGCTCAGCGTGGGGCTGTTCCTGGGCGTCGAGAAGGTGCGCACCGGCGCGCGCACCAGCTTCGCCAACACGGTCTCGGGCGTCGATCTGATCGTCGGCGCACGCTCGGGCGCGGTTCAGTTGCTGCTGTACTCCGTCTTCCGCATCGGCAACGCGACCAACAACATCACCTGGGAGACGTATCAGGACCTCGCCGCGATGGAGGCGGTCGACTGGATCGTGCCGCTCTCTCTCGGCGACAGCCATCGTGGCTTCCGCGTGCTCGGCACCTCGAGTGCCTATTTCGACCGCTACCGCTTCCGCGGCGGACAGCCGCTGTCCTTCGCCGAGGGCGCCCGGTTCGACGATCTGTTCGACGCCGTGCTGGGCGCCGATGTTGCAGCGGCGCTGGACTACGGCCTGGGCGATCCGATCATCGTCGCGCACGGCCTCGCCTCGTTCACCCTGCATGACGACAAACCGTTCCAGGTGGTTGGAATCCTTGAGAAGACCGGCACGCCGGTCGATCGCACGGTACATGTCAGCCTGGCGGCGATCGAGGCGATCCATGTCGACTGGCAGGGCGGCGCGCGCATCCCCGGCGTGTCGATCTCGGCCGAGGAGGTGCGCCAAATGACGCTGGAGCCGCAGGCGGTGACCGCGGCGATGATCGGCGTCACCTCGAACCTTGCCGTCTTCAACCTGCAGCGCGCGATCAACGAATACCCCGAGGAGCCGCTGCTCGCCGTGCTGCCCGGCGTCGCGCTGCAGGAGCTGTGGAGCCTGGTGGGCGTGGCCGAAACCGCGCTTGCGGGCATCAGTGCCATGGTGGTCGCCACCGCGATGCTGGGCATGGCGGCGATGATCCTGGCGGGCCTGAACGAGCGCCGTCGCGAGATGGCGATCCTGCGCGCCATCGGTGCCCGGCCGCGCGTCATCATGGTGATGCTGGTGCTGGAGGCGGGGCTGATCAGCATCGCCGGCGCGGCCCTCGGCCTCGCGATGCTCTACGGGGGCGTGTTGATCGCACAGCCGTGGCTTGACGCCACCTATGGGCTCTATATTGCCGTCACACCGCCTGGCTTGCGGGAGTTTGCGACGCTGGCGGCGATCGTCGCGGTGGGGACCGCTATCGGTCTCGTGCCGGCGCTGCGGGCATACCGTCTCTCGCTCGCCGACGGCATGACGGTGACGACCTGACCACGCGGCGGACGGATTGACGAGTTGGCGACGAGGCGCTGACAGGAATGGGCATACTGGGACGCGCCGAGTGGGACGGGCCGAGTGGGACGGGCTGGGGCTGTCGGGCTCAATGCGACAGGTGTACTGGGACGGACGGGTGAGGAGGACAGCGATGGCAGCGCCCGATCCGACCCGCCGCGGTGTGCTCATGGCCGCGGCCGCCGTCAGCGCCTTCAGCCTGGGGGCCGCGGTACCGCTTGGCTGGCAGCGACTTGCCCGGTTGCGCAATCGCCCCGCATCGAACGCCCTCGACCTGGGGTGGGAAGACCTGATCCCGGGCGGGCCGAACCCGCTTGCCCAAACCCTGGACGATCTCGGCATCAACGACGTCCGCCACCTCTTGGGCATCATCCCGAACCAGAGGATCGCGCCCGTCACCGAGGCCTATAACGGCAAGCAGGTGCGCCTGCCGGGTTTCATGGTGCCGCTGAGCTATGAGGGCACGGGCGTGATCGACTTCCTGCTGGTGCCCTATGTCGGCGCCTGCATTCATGTGCCGCCGCCGCCATCGAACCAGATCGTCTTCGTATCCTCGACCACGCCCTATGACGTCGTCGGCTATTTCGAACCGGTCGATGTCGAGGGCGAGATGCAGACCCAGAGCATGTCGACCGACCTCGCCGAGGTCGGCTACGTCATCGCCGACGCGCGGGTGACCCGGTTCGAGTGATCATCCGGTGCGGGGTTTGGACCTGGGGCGTCATCGTGGGGCGTCGCCCGAGTTCCAACCACCTAGTCCCCCTCGGCCTCCGGATCGGCGCTGGCCTCGGGCGTGGGCTCCGTCACCGCAGCCTCCAGCAGGCCGGCGGCGCGCAACTCCCTGACGCCGGGCAGATCGCGCGCGCTCGCCAGTCCAAAATGGTCCAGGAACACCGTGGTCGTCACGAAGGTCGCCGGACGCCCGGGCGTGTCGCGCCGTGCCCCGAGCCTGATCCATCCCAGCTCCAGCAGGAAATCCAGCGTGCCCTTGGAGACGCCGACGCCGCGGATCTCCTCGATCTCGGTGCGCGTGACGGGCTGGTGATAGGCTATGATCGCCAGCGTCTCGATGCCGGCACGCGACATCGGCCGCTCCTCGACCCGTGGCTTGGACCTGATCTGCGCCTGGTCGTGCGCCGTGCGAAAGGCCTAGGCGGCGCCCTTCCGCACCAGATCGACGCCGCGGCCGACGTCGCGTCCGGCCAAGGTGCTCAACGCAGCATCGACCGCAGCCGGGTCCTGCGCGCCCTCGGGCAGACGGCCGGCGATCTCCCGCGGTGTCATCGGCTGGGCGCTGGCGAACAGGATGGCCTCGACCAGCCGTTCCACCGTCGCCGCGTCCAGGAAAAGATCGAGCGGCGCGAGAGCCGGTTCCGCAGCCGGGCCCTGCCCCGGTGCGGGATCGGTGTCGTCGTCATCCTCGCGCGGCGACATCACCGGTCTGGCGGGCGCCATCAGGTGCCCGGTTTCGTGGCGCGCAGGTGGAGAGGCGCGAAGGCACCGTCCTGCGACAGCTCGACCTCGCCCTGCTTCGCCAGCTCAAGCGCCGCCGCGAAGGAGGAGGCGATGGCACTGCGTCGCTTGGCGGGCGCCTCGGTCCAACCGTCAGGCAGCAGGGCGTCGAGCCGCTGCCAGCCGACCAGCTGAGCGCTCTTGCGCCCGATCAGCCGCTCAAGGCGCCCACGCGCATCGTCCAGTGCCAGCACCTCGGACCGGGTCTCGACCGCCAGCGGCCGGTAGGTTTCGCGCGTCTGCACCCTGGCGTAGGCCTTCAGCAGGTCGGCCAGCGTCGCGCCGGTGCGCCGCGCCTCGGCTGGTGGCGGCCCCTCGGTATGCCCGCGGGCGAAGAAGTCTCGGCCAAGCTGAGGGCGCGCCATCAGGGCGGCGCCGGCCCTCTGCATCGCCTCCAACCGCGCGAGCCGGTGCGCCAGCGCATCTGCCAGCTCGGCGCCCGACGGCCCGTCGTCCTTCGCGGGCTCGGGCAGCAGCAGGCGCGATTTCAGATAGGCGAGCCAGGCCGCCATCACGAGGTAGTCGGCGGCGAGATCGATGCGCTTGCTGCGCGCCCGCTCGACGAAGGCGAGGTACTGCTCGGCGAGTTCCAGGACCGAGATGCGCCGCAGATCCACCTTCTGGCGCTGTGCGAGATCCAGCAGCACGTCGAGCGGCCCCTCGAACCCGCCGATCGAGAGCGTCAGGCGATCAGCCTGATCCAGCGTGTCGTCATCATCGCCGAGGGGCGCGTGCCGGGCATCGGGGTCGTCGAAATCGTCGGCGTCGCTCACGTCAATCGGCCCTCTCGGTCTGGCCCCCTGAGACCGGGTCGAAGCCGGTCAGAGCGCGATACTGGCGAAGCGCGGCGGCGCGGTCAAAGGGCGCCGGCGCCGGTCGGGCGGCCTCGACCGCCTCGGCCCGCTGCAACGCCCGCCCCGAGAGCGCGGGCACGACCTCGGCCAGCGCTCTCATCTCGCCCATGTCGCCATTGCAGTGCAGGACCATGTCGCAGCCCGCGGCGAGCGCCTGCCCGGCATCCCGCTCGACCGGACCGGTCAGCGCGCCCATCGAAATGTCATCGGTCATCAACAAGCCGTCGAAGCCGATGATCCCACGGATGGCGCTCACCGCCGGCGCCGACAGCGTTGCGGGCGCCAGCGGGTCCAGCGCGTCGAACACGATATGGGCGGTCATCGCCATCAGCTCGTGGCGCAGGTCGCGAAACGGCTGAAAGTCGGTCTCGATCAGCGCGTCGAGCGGCGCGTCGACCCGCGGCAGGCCCAGATGGCTGTCGACGGTGGCGCGCCCATGGCCGGGGATGTGCTTGATCACCGATAGGACGCCGCCATCGCGCAGCGCGTCGGCGATCAGCACGCCCATGCGGGTGATCTCGGCCGGGTCGCGGCCGATGATGCGGTCGGTGACGATGTCGTGGCTCTCGGCGCGCGGCACGTCGAGCATCGGCATGCAGTCGACATCGATGCCGAGATCGGCAAGCTCGCCCGCGATCAGGCGGAAGCGGAGCGCGATTGCCTCGGCCGCGGCATTCGGCGACAGGCGCTCGAGCGTGTCGACGAGGCGCGGCCATTCCAGCCAGTGCGGGCCGCGCAACCGGGCGACGCGACCACCCTCCTGATCGATCAGCACCGGGACATGGGC
>JBCCSW010000176.1:0-8605 GCA_039199465.1 Pseudomonadota bacterium | reverse complement strand
GTAAAGATTGAGGCCCACCGGCGGGGATATCAGCCCGATCTCCATATTGATCGTCAGCACCACCGCGAACCAATACGGATCGAACCCCGCACTGGTCACGATCGGCAGGAGGATCGGCGCAGCCATCAGGATCACCGCGACCGGCGGCAGGAAGAAGCCCGCGATCAGCAGAAAGACGTTGATCGCCAGCATCAGCCACCAGCGGTTCACATCAAGCGTCCCGATCCATTCGGCAATCGCCTGCGTCACGGCGAGGGAGGACAGCATATAGCTGAAGACGCCGGCAGCGCCGATGATGAACAGGATCATCACGCTCTCGCGCGTGCTGTCTCGCAGCACCACCCAGATCGTGGTGGGCGAGTACATCTTGTAGATCACCACCGCGATGCCGAGGCAGAGCAGCGCGCCGACGGCCGCCGTCTCGGACGGCGTCGCGACGCCGCCATACATGGCGTAGAGCACGCCGAGGATGATGACGATGAAGGGCAGCACGCGCGGCAGAAGCTCAAGCCGCTCTGCCAGCGTGAAGCTGCGCCCGGCAAGCACGTCCATGCCGCCCTGGCGCCAGGTCGAATACACCGACCACACCATGAACAGCCCGACCAGGACCAGGCCGGGGATCACGCCCGCCAGGAACAGCCGGCCGATCGAGGTCTCGGTCGCGATGCCGTAGACGATCATGGTGACCGAGGGCGGGATCAGGATGCCGAGCGTGCCGCCGGCCGCGATCGAGCCCGAGGCGACGCCGTCGGGAAAGCCGCGCTTGCGCATCTCGGGGATGCCCATCTTGCCGATCGCCGCACAGGTCGCGGGGCTGGAGCCCGACATCGCCGCGAACAGCGCACAGGCGCCGAGATTCGAGATCACCAGCCCGCCGGGCACCCGCGTCAGCCAGCGGTCCAGCGCCTCATAGAGATCGCCGCCCGCGCGGGTCGAGGCGATGGCCGCCCCCATGATGATGAACATCGGGATCGAGAGCAGCGCAAAGTTGTCGAGCTTGCCGAAGAACACCTCCGGCAGCAGGCGGAGCGAGCCCATCCCGTCGACCACGATCAGGAAGCCCGCGGCCACGATCATCAGGCCCGAGGCGACCGAGACGCCCGAGAACAGCACGACCACCGTGATGATGGCGACGATGGCGCCCAACAGCAGCGGATCCATCAGCGCGTCTCCCCGACCGTGGCCTCGGCCCTCGCTTCGGCCGCCTCCTGCGGCACGGTGTCGGAGAAGGTCGCGTCATCGGACAGCCCGAAGGGTTTCTCGACGTCCAGGATGACCGCCAGCAGATCGGCGACGAGCTGTAGGATGTAGAGGCCGAAGCCGACCGGCAGCGCGAGATACGGCACCCAGAGCGGCGGATCCCAGGGCGTGTTCGAGGTCTCGCCCCAGTCCCAGGCCTCGTGCCAGAAGGCATAGCCATGCCACAGCATCGCGCCCGAGACCGCCAGCGTCAGGCCCAGCACGATGAAGGCCAGGATCTTGCGGCCCGCGGGCGGCAGGGCGATCGGCAGCAGATCCACGTTCACATGGCCGCGGAGGTACTGAACATAGGGCAGGCCGATCATGGTCGCGGCGATCATCATGTAGGTGACCGCCTCGGTCTGCCAGATCGTGCTCTCGTTCAGCACGAAGCGCAGGAAGATCATCTGGCAGGTGATCGCGACCGAGGCGACGATCAGGGTGGCCGAGACGATACCGCAGAGCCTGCTCAACAATCCGATCGTCCACAGGATCGGGTTGCCGCCATGGCGCGCGGCGGGAATGGCATGGGCCGAGCCGGACATGGCGGTACCTCGTGGAACAGAGCGTTACGGGTGGCGTCGCAGGAAAAGGACCGCGCCGGGCCAGCATGCCCGACGGGATGGTCGGGAGACGTCATGCAGCAGTCAGCTGCAGCAGCCCGGGCATCCGGCGATCGCCGCGACGGATGCCCAAGCCACGGTTTCGGCGCGAAAAACGGCCCGGCCGGTGACCGGCCGGGCCCGTCTCAGCTCACTCGACCGACAGCGCCATGTCGAGCAGGCGCTGGCCTTCCTCGTTGCCGTCCAGGAACGCCTTGTACGACGTCTCCTGGGCGATCGCGCGCCAGGCGTTGAAGTCGTCCTCGGACATCTCGGCGATCTCGACGCCGGCCTCGGCGAACACCTCGGCCGCCTTGGCGTCCTGCGTCTTCGCCTCGGCCAGATAGAAGGCCTCGGCCTTCTCGGAGCCGGCCATCAGGGCCGCCTGCTGTGCCTCGGTCAGGCCGTCGAACAGCGACTTGTTCATCAGCATCGGCTGATACATGAACCACAGCGCATAATCGCCGGCCGGCGTGAAGCACTTCACCTGCTCGTAGATCCGGAAGCTCATGAAGCTGGACGACGAGGTGTTCGCCGCGTCGAGCACGCCGGTCTGCATCGCGTTGTAGATCTCGGACGACGCCATCGAGGCGATCGAGGCACCGGCACCGGCCAGCATCTGCTCGACGGCCTTACCGGCGGCGCGGCTTTGCAGGCCCTTCACGTCGTCGGGGCTGGTGATGCACTTGTCGACGCCCGCGAAGCCGCCGGCCAGATAGCCGTGGACCAGCACCTTAATGTCGTCCTCGGCGAGGATCTTCTCGATCTCCTCCATGAAGGCCGACTCGTTCAGCCGCGCCGCGTGGTCGTGGTTCTTCACCAGGCCCGGCATCAGCGTCAGGTTATAGGCCGAGCGGAGGCCGCCGGCATAGGACAGCGGGAAGACCGAGGCCTCGAGCTGTCCGCGGGCGAGCGGCTTGTACTGCTCGCGCGGCTTGAACAGCGATTTCGAGGGGAAGATCTGCAGCTCCAGGCCGACATCGGCCTTCTCGACCTCCTCCTTCACGATCTCGACCACCTTGTGGCGGACATCGGCGGTCGACCACTGGTGGCTGACCCGGATCACGGTCTCGGCTTGCGCCAGGCCCGGCGCCGTCGCGCCGCCAAGGACGATCGCAAGGGCCGCGACGGCGGCCCGGTTCATCATGTTGGTCATGTATCCTCCCGCGGGGATTATCCCCTGCCGACCCGTCGCCGCGTGCCGGCCATGTGCTTTTATGTCGGCGCGGCAAAGGGTTTCGCCCGCCGCGGCCACATAAGGTGTGGGCGCCACGACACTGTCAAGCAGCGCGATGCCGTGCGAAACTCCGCCTTCCATAGGACGGACGGGGGCGGCCGCCACGGTATGGTTGAACGGCGCGGGCGGCTGCGGTCTGTTGCGCTGACGATGCATCGGCAGTCATGACGAGGCACGCCATGGGCGCCTTCACCTTCCGGACCACGCCCGCGATCGAGGTCGGCGCAGGCCAGGCCGAGACCGCGGGCGCAGCCCTTTCCGCCCTCGGCGTGCGCCACGCCTTGCTGGTGACCGACGCGACGCTGCGCGCACTAGGTCTGACGGCGGGGGCCGAGCGGTCCTGCGCCGAGGCGGGCGTCGCGCTGACGGTTTGGGACGATGTGAAGGCCGATCCGCCCGAGGCCGACATGCTGGCAGCCGTCGCGGCTGCGCAGGCGGCCGGCGTCGATGGCGTGCTGGCGCTCGGTGGTGGCTCGCCCATGGACACGGCCAAGGTCGTGGCCACGCTTCTCGGCAGCGGACAGCCGATTGGCGAGGCCTACGGCGTCGGCAACGCCCGCGGCCCGCGCCTGCCGCTGGTGCTGATACCCACGACCGCGGGCACCGGGTCCGAGGTCACGCCCATCGCCATCGTCACGACTGGGGCCGCGCAGAAGATGGGCATCGTCTCGCCCGTGCTCATGCCCGACATGGCGATCCTGGATGCCAGCCTGACGACCGGGTTGCCTGCCGCCGTCACCGCAGCCACCGGGATCGACGCGATGGTGCACGCGATCGAGGCCTTTACCTCGCGCCATCGCAAGAACCCGTTGTCCGACATGCTCGCGCGCCAGGCGCTGAGCCTGTTGGGCGCCAATATCCGCGTCGCCTGCACCGTGCCCGGCGATCTGGCGGCGCGCGAAAACATGCTGCTCGGCTCGATGCTCGCAGGTCAGGCCTTCGCCAATGCGCCGGTCGCGGCGGTCCATGCGCTCGCCTATCCGCTGGGCGGGCATTTCCACGTCCCCCACGGCCATGCCAACGCGATGGTGCTGCCGGGCGTCTTGGCCTTCAACCGCGCCGAAGCCTCGGCCGAGAGCGCCTATGCCGAGCTCGCGCCGATCGTCTTCCCCGCGCTCGAGGGTCAGGATCCCAGCCTGATGGTCGATGCGTTCGTCGACGATCTCGCCACGCTCGGCCCGGAACTGGGCCTCGACATCCGGCTGTCGGGGGCGGGGATCGGCGAGGGCGATCTGGACCTGCTGGCCGCCGATGCCATGACGCAGACCCGGCTGCTCGTGAACAATCCGCGCGAGATGACCGAGGCCGCGGCGCGCGCGATCTACGCGGCTGCCCTCTAAGGGCCGACTGCGGCGATGCGTGACCGGATCTTTCCGCATCTCTGGCAGCAGATCGTCGTGGCGCTCAGCGTCGGCCTGGTGCTGGCGGGGCTGCAGGCGAGTTTCGTCGGGCAGCGGATCGAGCATGGCGGCGGGCTGACCTGGCTCTATTGGCTGCGGGGCACGGTCGCGCCGCCGGACGGCGCCGTGATCCTGGCGCTGGACGATGCGGGCGCCGAATGGGTCGGCTTCCACGCGCGCGACCCGGGCCGCGTCTCGGCACGGCTGGATGGTTGCCTGACGCCCGAGGATCGGGGCGATCTCGCCGGTCTCAGCAATCCGCTGGCGGTGCCGCGCGTGCTGTACGCCTGCGCGCTCGATGCGCTGGTCGCCGCCGGTGCCCGGGTCGTGGCCTTCGACGTGGTCTTCCGCCGCCAGGGCGATCCGCGCGCCGATGCCCGGCTGGCCGGCGCGATGGCGGCCGCCCGCGCCGCAGGCACGTCGATCGTGCTGCTCGAAGGCGTGGATCGGCAAGTCGGCGATTTGCTGAGGCGCGAGCGGCCGGCGCCCCATCTGCGCGCCGAGGCCGATGCCACCGGCATGTTCCGTGTCGGCACCGACAGCACCGGTCTTGTGATCGAGATCGAGGAGACGCTCTTCAGCTTCCCGGATCTCGGCTCCTTCCCCGCAGCGGCCTCGGCCGCCTGGCAGGGCGCGTTGGACGGGCGCGAGGGCGTGCCGGTGCCCGAGCGGTATCGCGGCACGATGCCCTGGTACTATGGCCCGCCGGGCACGTTGGCGATGATCGACCTGCCGACGGTCTTTGCGGACGACCCGGCGATGGCGAAACGGCGGGCCGCGATCGCCGGCAGGGCCGTCTTCGTCGGGCTGGCCGACCTGGACCGGGTGGCCGAGAAGGATCACTTCCGCACGGTCGTCGCCGGCGGCGCCGCCGATGCCATGCCCGGGGTCGAGATCGCGGCCACCGTCTTCCTGAACCGTCTGAACGGCATGACGCTACGCCCCGTCTCTCTCGCGGCCGGCGTTCCGGTCGGCGCGCTGGAATTCGTCCTGACCGCCATGGCCGGCGTCGTGGGATGCCTCGCCGTGCTCAAGCTGAGCGGCTGGCACGGAGCGCTCGCCGTCTTTGCGCTTGCCGCGGGCCTGATGGCGGTCTCGGTCTCGGTCTTCGTTTCAGCCGCGCTGTGGCTGCCGGTGGCGACGCCGAGCGGCGGTCTCTTCGTGCTTGGCGTCGTCGGCGCGCTCGGCGGCTATGCCCGCACCCGGGCGGGCCTCGCCGCCAGGCTGCCGACGCCGGTCGCCGAGCGCGTCAGGGCCCAGGACGGCGGCGAGGCGCTGGAGATGCGCCCGATCACCGCCGCCGTGATGTTTGCCGATATCGCCGGCTCCACGACGCTCGCATCCCGCGTCGATGCCGCGACCTATGCCGCCGTTCTGACCGACTTCCAGAAGGCCGCGGTCGCCGGGGTCGCCGAGAACCGCGGCATCGTGGTCGAGATCGAGGGCGACGGCCTGCTCGCCGCCTTTGCGCTGGATGAGGGTGGGGAGGCGACCGCCCTGCGCGCTTGCCTGGCCGCCCGCGCCGTGGCTGAGGCCGCCGGGGAACGCCGCTTGCTCGAGCGTCCGCTTGCCGTGCGTATCGGCATTTCATGGGGCGACGTCATGATGGGCGAGACCGAGGCGGGCGGGCGTCTCGGCCTTCGCGTGATCGGCGATCCGGTCAATGTCGCCGATCGCCTGCAGCGTGTGGCGAAGCGGTGTTCAGCGTCTCACACTTCCACCATCATCGTCGCCGACGGTATTCGCCAGAGGGCTCGACACGCTCTCGGCGATGCGGCTTTCGAGCCGCTGGGAGAGACGATCTTGGAGGGGCGTGAGGTGCCTTCAATTCTGTGGAAATTGATAATCAGCAATTATGACCCCGACGAATTGTAATAGTTCGAACATCGGGATAGGTGGGCACGAAAGATTCTTTCAGGGGCTTTGAGCGTGGGCAGATCGTCCCTTTCAGCGGCTGTGTTCGCAGGCGCACTGACTTTATCGCCGTCCGCAATGATCGTGACGGCACCGACCGTCGCGGCACAGGAACTCTGCGCTCGCGGCGCCCTGGTTGTGGCGACCAGCGGCGATGTCGGCGTCGCGGCGGCGGATGGGTCGGTCCGACCGCTTGCCCTGTCGTCGATCGTCTGCCCCGGCGAGCGGGTAATCACCGGCGCCGATGGCCGGGTCGAGCTTCGTCTGCCGCATGCCGAAACCGTGCTGGGCCTGGACGCCAATGCCGAGCTGTTCCTGCCCGGTACTGACGGCGTCGGCGAGACCGAGGACGGTGTTGTCCGTGTCGGTCTCAGCGCCGGCGTCCTGCGTTTCCTATCCTCGGTGCGCCAGGTCCTGCAGATCGACACGCGCCATGCCACCGCGGGCATCGACGGGACCGAAGCGATCGTAGCCCTCGCCGAGATCGGGACCTTGATCGTCGTGCGCGAGGGTGATGTCGCCGTGGATCCGCTGGTCGGCGAGGATGCCGGCAAAAGCATCGTCGCCGGTCAGTCCGCTCTCGTGCGCGCGGGCGAGGGTCAGGTCGAGGTACTGAGCGCGGCTGCGGCCGAAGGGCTGCCGCCCCGGCTTGCCCGCCTCGCCGTCGACCCCGCGGGCGCCAGCGACTGGGCGATCCATTATCCACCGCTGGTACCCGACAGTGCGGACCGCGTCCCTGCGATCGCGGCGGCGGTGGAGGCGCTGTCCAACGGTGCGCCCGATGCGGCGGAGGCCCGTCTGGCCGAGCTCGACGATACCCTCACCGACCGGCAGGCCGCCGATGCCGACGCGCTGCGCGCCATCATCGCCTTGCTGCGTGGCCGCGCCGATGAGGGCGCTGAACGGGCCGAGGCGGCGGTCGGTCGCGATCCCGGAAGTGCTGCCGCGAAGATCGCCCTCTCCTATGCGCTGCAGGGGCAGGGCCGCCTCCGCGAGGCGCGTCAGGCAGCGATCGACGCGGCGGCACTGGCGCCGGCCGATCCGTTCATCGCGGCGCGGGTCGCCGAGGTCAGCCTGCTGATCGGCGATCGGCGCCGTGCCCGGAACGAGGCAGAGGCGGCACTCGCGCTCGGCCCGACGTCGCTGGCAGGCGCGGTCGAAGGCTTCGCCCTGCTGCAGGCAGACCGGCGCACGGCCGCGATTGCGGCGTTCGAGACGGCGATCGCGGCCGACAGCACCGATCCGCTGCCACGCCTGGGCCTGGGGCTCGCTTTCATCCGTGCGGGCGACCTGGTCGAGGGCCGCCGCGAGATCGAGACAGCGACGGCGCTCTCGCCGCGGCAGGCTGCTCTGCGCACCTGGCTGGGGCGCGCCTATGCCGCCGAAGATCTCGACGACAAGGCGCTGGCGCAATACGATCTGGCGCGCGACGACGATCCCGACGATCCCGTCCCGCTGCTCTTGCAAGGCGAGACGCTGTTCCGGGCGAACCGCCCGGTCGAGGCGCTGTCGGCGGTCCGCCAGGCCGAGGCGCTGGGCGGTCGGCGCTCGACCCTGCGCGGTGTCCAGGGCCTGGCCGAGGATCGGGCGACGCGCGGGGCGGCGCTCGGCCGCGTGCTGGAGGTGACGGGCTTCGAGGACGCCGCGGTCGAGGCGTCGGCCGTCGCGATCGAGACCGATCCCTCGAACGCTGCGGCGCAGGGGGTGTTCTCCGACCTCATCCGGAAGCGCGAGCGTCAGGAGATCCCGAGCCTCTCGGCCGCGCTCGCCAATCAGGTCTGGCGCCGGCCGTCGACCGAGCGGCTGGACCCGGCGCGGCAGGAGGCCGATCTGGCGCTGATCGATGCGGGCGCGGCGGCACGGCCGACACTCGCCGAGTTCGGCCCCTATTTCGACAGCGACGGGGTCGGGGCGACGGTCAGCGGCGAACTCGGCACGCAGGAGACGCGTGGCGGGACCGTCGCCGGCGCCGGCATGGCCCATGGCTGGTCGGCCGCGGCAAGCCTCGCGCATCGCCAGACCGACGGCTTCGCTGAGAACAACGATATCTTCCACACGCTGCTGGGGGCCGAGATCCGCGGCCAGATCCTGCCCGACGTCGTCGTCTTCGGCGCCTTCGGCTATCGCGCGAGTCACACTTCCCACGTCTTAGTCGCTCCGGAACTTCTCTCTGTGAAAATGCATCCGTGTCAGTGAGGATGTTCACGTTAACT
>JBCCSW010000175.1:0-8622 GCA_039199465.1 Pseudomonadota bacterium | reverse complement strand
GACCTTGATCCCGGTCTCGGCCTCGAACTCGGCAAGGATCTCCTCGTCGATATAGTCCGACCAGTTGTAGACATTGACGACGCGGTCCTGGGCAAAGGCGGGAGCGGCGACAAGCGCCGCGATGGCGGTGGCCGTGACGAATTTCATGAAGCCTGTCCTTCCCTGTGGCGCGGACGGTGGTGGATTTCGCTTTGATTGGAGACGCTAGCGTCTATCACGCATGACGCAAGAGGCTGCGTCCAGCAGCGCCACGCGACGGGCTTTGCAGCCGGGCCGACTGCCGATAGCGTTGCGAGAGGCGTGGTGAGCGCCGGTCGTGCGTGGCTTGTATCAGGGGGGCGATCATGGGGTGGGGCCGGCGGCTGACGATCCTGATCCCCTATCTCTGGTTGCTGGCCTTCTTCCTGGCACCCTTCTTCATCGTCCTGAAGATCAGCGTCAGCGAGCCGGCGATCGCGCAGCCGCCGTATCTGCCGCATTGGGACGATCTCGACGCGGTCTGGGGGCATCTGAGCAACATCGAGTTCTACAACTACGAGTTTCTGCTGAGCGACGCGCTCTATGTGAACAGCTACCTGAATTCGCTCCGCATCGCCCTCGTCTCGACGCTGGTGACGTTGCTGATCGGATATCCCATCGCCTATGGCATCGCCCGCTGCGGGACTGCGTGGCGGACCGTCCTGCTCGCCCTGGTCATCTTGCCGTTCTGGACATCGTTTCTGATCCGCGTCTACGCGTGGATCGGGATTCTGCAGACCGAAGGGCTGTTGAACACCGCGCTCGGCGCGATCGGTCTGATCGGCGAGCCGATCACCTTCTATCCGAGCCAGTTCGCCGTGCATCTCGGCATCGTCTACAGCTACCTGCCCTTCATGGTGCTGCCCCTCTACGCGACGCTCGAAAAGCTCGACCCCGCGCTGTTGGAGGCTTCTGCCGATCTCGGCGCGCGGCCGGCGACGACCTTCTGGCGCGTGACCCTGCCGCTTAGCCTGCCGGGCATCCTGGCGGGGTCGTTCCTGGTGCTGATCCCGGCCATCGGCGAGTTCGTGATCCCGGAACTGCTGGGCGGTTCGTCGACGCAGATGATCGGGCGCACGCTCTGGAACGAGTTCTTCGCCAATCGCGACTGGCCCGTCGCCTCGGCCGTGGCGGTGGTGCTGTTGCTTGTGCTGGTCATCCCGATCGTGATCTTCCAGCGCTATGCGAGACGCGAGGGTGCAGCATGACACGTGGCTGCGAGCGCATGGCATGACGCGCGGGCCGTCACCGCTGCTGCGAGGGCTGCTGGGCCTCGGCCTCGTCTTCCTCTACGCGCCGATCGTCATTCTGGTGATCTATTCGTTCAACGCCTCGCGGTTGGTCTCGGTCTGGGGCGGCTGGTCGACCCGTTGGTACGGCGCACTGCTCGAGAACAGCGAGCTGCTGGACGCGGCCTGGGTGTCGCTGATCGTCGCCGTCACCGCCTCCACCATCGCTACCGTGATGGGGACGATGGCGGGGTTCGCGATGGCCCGCGTGCCGCGCTTCACCGGGCGCACGCTGTTCTCGGGCATGGTGCTGGCGCCGCTGGTCATGCCCGAGGTGATCACCGGGCTCTCTCTCTTGCTGGCCTTCATCGCCGTGGCGCTCGACCGCGGCATGGTCACGATCATCATCGCCCATGCCACCTTCTCGATGTGCTATGTCGCGGTCGTCGTGCAGGCGCGGCTGACCAATTTCGACCGCGCGGTGGAGGAAGCGGCGGCGGATCTGGGCGCCCGGCCGCCGACGGTGTTCCGCCGTGTGACGCTGCCGCTGATCCTGCCGGGTATCGTCGCAGGCTGGCTGCTGAGCTTTACGCTGTCGCTCGACGATCTTGTTATCGCGAGCTTTCTCTCCGGGCCGGGATCGACGACGCTGCCGATGAAGATCTTCTCGTCCGTCCGCCTCGGCGTCAGTCCCGAGATCAATGCGATCGCAACCATCTTGATCGGCCTCGTCGCGACGGGGATGTTTGTCTACGCGCTCGCGCTTCGCTCGGCGACGCGCAGACGGCCCTAGCGCCCCCAACGCGGCACGCCGTGGTCGCAGTCCCGCATCCGGTCGCCTTCCCGTCGATCCGTATCCTTGTAGCGCGTTATCCGACCCATCGCGCTGCCGTTCGCCAGCACTCGCCGATGACGGCATCGGACGGGGCCGCCATAACTTTGACACCCTACGCGCGTTGTATCGCGACTGCCTCGAAGCGGATCTCGAACAATGCCTGACACCGAGCCGATGCTGGTCGTCTACGATGGCGAGTGCCCGTTCTGCACAGCCTATGTGCGCATGCTGCGCCTGCGCGAAGCGGCCGGTCCCGTCGAGCTGATCGACGCGCGGTCCGCTCACCCGGTCGTCGCGATGCTGCGCGAACGGGGCTACGACCTCGACGAGGGCATGGCCCTGGTGCGTCATGCGAGCGCCGCCGAGCCCGACATTGCCCATGGCGACGATTGCATCCACCAGCTGGCACTGATGACGACGCCGTCGGGCCTGTTCAACCGGCTGAACGCGGCGGTGTTCAGCTCGCAGGCCACGTCCAAACTTCTCTATCCCGTCATGCGGCGTGGGCGAAACCTGGCGCTCGGCCTGCTCGGCCGCCGCCGCATTGCCGACGACGGGCTCGGCCCCACCGGCGGCTAGGCGGCTGTTGAGCCCAACGAATTCGGGCACGTTGTGCGGATTGAAGGCCCGTATGGCCGTCGGTCGATCATCCGGGCGGGCATCACAGAAGCGAGCGATCTAACGGCTAGAAGAGGTCTGGGATGGCAACAACAATCGATGTAGCGCTGCCCGAACGCAGCCCTATCGACGGCCCCCGTCGCACAGGGGGCGCCGAGACCACGACCCAAGCCCAGAACATGCGTCTTGCCATGGCGATCGCGATCGTCAGCGTCGCAGCGCACAAGGCGCAGGACACCTTCGCCAATGCCGAGCTTGAGCGCTGGGCGCTGGTTGCCGCCACCCTGCTGATCGCGGGCTCGGCGCTCCTCGTCAGCCTCGAGCGCACCTCACGCCTCGGCGTCGGCGTGTTCGGCGCCGCAATCCTGTTCTACGTCTCCCAGAAATGGATGGGCTATCACAACCATGGCTGGCTGGCCGTGTGGACCATTCCCGTCGCCTTCCTCTTCGGCAGCCGCTGGTGGGCGGAGGAGACCTTCCGCTGGTACCTCCGCATGACGCTGGGCGTGGTCATGCTGGGCGCCTGCGCCCAAAAGCTGCTCGCGGGCACCTATCTCGACGGAAGCTTCATCACCTATCTCAGCCTTCTCGGCTCGAACACCGAACAGATGTTCGGCTTCCTCTGCGCCGATCTGGAGGCCGGGCCATGCCTCGCCCACAAGGCGCTCGGCACCTTTCTGATGGCGTGGCAGGCCGTCGTCGGCATCCTGCTGATCGCCGGCTTCCGCCATCTCTGGTTCCTGATCGTCGAGGTCGCCTTCCTACTGGGCGCCGGCCTCTACGCCGACGAGATGAACTTTCAGGTGCTCAACATCGCGCTTTTCTGCATGGCCTTCGGCTATGGCATGCCGGTCCGGCTGGCCGCGCTCTGCATGCCGCTCCTCGTGCTGGACGTGATCAACATCAGCGAGATCATCGGCTATGTCCTCTGAAGCCCTCGCCACCGCCCCGATGTCTCCGGCGCCGGCTGCGATCCCGGGGGGAGACAGTTCCCGTCGAAACCGGCGACTGAAAATCGTCGCCGCAGGTATCGTCGCGGTGCATGCGGTCTGGATCTGCGTGCATGCCTGGATGGCCTCGAACGACATGATCAATGTCTGGCGGCTCGGCGGCTATGCCATGTACACAATACCGCCGCCCTTCATCGAGTACCACGCGGCGACGCGCCCGGCGGGCGAAAACGGTGGCGACTGGCTGGCGGCGCCGAACGGCGCATTCGACACCTTCTCCTTCCACGAGGCCAATGCCTACAGCATCTTCCGTTGCGCCGTTCCACCGGTCGAGGCGATCCGGAGCCTGATCGCCGACAACACCGCCCATGCCGGCCACGACATGCGCATATCGATCAGCGAACAGAGGTTGACGCGCGAGCCGTTCGACGTCTCGCGACAGATCTATGCGGTGCTGGAGATCACATGGCTCGGCGAGGGCGTGGTTGCCTGGCGGCATCAGGCCTGCGGCGACGCGGATGAGGGCCGGATCGTGTTGTCAGACACACGGTGATGCCGAGCGACGCTCAGGCCGCCAGCTTGGCGGCCTCCTCGAACATGATGGCGTGGCGCTCGGCCAGCGCCTCGGGATCGCGGTCGTAGCCGCCGCCGATCACGCCTACGACCGGGACGCCGCGCGCGCGTAGTGTGCCCATGACATGGGCGTCGCGCGCACGGATGCCGTCGAGGCTGAGCTGTAGGCGTCCCAACCGGTCGCCATGCCAGACATCGACGCCAGCGTTGTAGAAGGCGAGGCTCGGCTGCGCTGCCTCCAGCGCAGCCTCCAGCGCCGGGGCCAGCGCCGTCAGATACTCCGCATCGGTCAGGCGATCCGGCAGCGCCACGTCCATATCGGAGGTCGCCTTATCCATGGGATAATTGTTCGCCGCGTGGATCGAGAGGGTGAAGACGCCCTCCACCCCCGCAAAGACCCGGGCGGTGCCGTCGCCCTGGTGCACGTCGCAATCCACGACCAGGATGCGCCCCGGCCGCCCCTGCGCCCGCAGATTGGCGATCGCCACGGCGACGTCGTTGAACACGCAGAAGCCAGCCCCGCCCTCGGGCCCGGCATGGTGCGAGCCGCCGGCCGAGTTCGCGGCGATCCCGTGCTCCAGCGCCAAGAGCGCACCGAGCCATGTTCCGGCCGAAGCGAGGCGGGCACGTCGGGCGACCCGCTCGGTACCGGGCAGGCCGATGCGCTTGATCTCCCCATCGCTGAGGCTGAGGCTCAGCACGCGCTCGACATACGCCTCGTCATGCGCCAACGCGAGTTGCCCGGCGGTCGCCTCAGCCGGTGCGATGTAGCGGCCGGGCGTGATCAGGCCGCGCCGGACCAGCGCCGCCCGTAGATATCCGTATTTGGACATCGGGAAGCGATGATCGGCGCGCAGCGGCGCCTGGTAGTCGGGGTGGTGGACGATCGGCAGCATGGCTGTGACCTAGATCACCGCTGCGTCAGCTTCGAGGGCGCCCGACGCCGCAGCGGCGCGCCACCGCGCCAACGGCGCCGTAGGACGGCCACCCGGCGCCGTGCAGACCGTCGGTCAGGCGCGGGCCCGACCGACGATGCGCCAGAGGATCGGGAACAGCAGCATCGCCAGCGCCATCTTCAGCACCTCGGCCGGCAGGAAATTCGTGAGCCCGACCTCGATCACCCAAGCCCAGCCCTGAGCCTCGGCATAAAGATGGCCGAGCCACAGCACGCCCGGCAGAAAGATCACCACCTCGCCCGCCAGCATCGCCAACAGCATGCGGCTTGGGTGACGGTCCCAGCCCTGGCGAGCGAGCGCACCGAGCAGCAGGGCCGCTGCCAGGAAGCCGACCAGATAGCCGCCCGTCCCGCCCATCATATAGCTGAGGCCGAAATCCTCGGCCGACGACGAAGTGAAGACGTCGAGCCCCATGGCACCGAGCGCCAGATACCCCAGCAGCACCATGCCCGCCAGCATCGGGCCAAAGGCAGCGCCGATCGACAGCACGGCGAAGGTCTGCATGGTCAGCGGCACCGGCCAGAATGGGACGCGCATCTTCGCTGCGATGACCAGTGCCGCGATGCCCAGCGCGACCAGCACGGCGCGGCGCAGCCACAGGCCTTGCGCGGACAGCCCATCGCGATTGCCGGCCCAGAGATCGCCGAGCACGCGGACGCTGCCCGCGGGCCCATGATGGCCTGGATTGGGGATAGCCATGGGTCTTCTCCGTGATTGCGCGTGGTCTTCGGCGCCAGGGGCAGGCGGTGATCGCCGCCTGACTGCTCGCCGTAGTCGGCTGGTGGTCCGCCGACATCACGTGCTTGGCATGCAGCCCGGCCCGATGGCAAGCGGACGGGCCTCGTCGCGTGATGTGGTCTCCCGTACCTAGAAACTTCGAAATGGTACCCGTCATGGGCGACTAGGCGTCGAGGCCGCCATCCTCTAGGGTGAAATTCTACGAAATTGCATGGACGGCCGATGCACGGCGCTGACATGGGCGACACGCGGCAAGAGCCGGAGGCAGCGGCACGGGGCGACGAGGCGCAGCTTGGTTCGCGCTTTCTGATCGTCGCCTTCGACGAGACCGAGATCCGGCTTCTGCTGCTGGAGGCTGGTGGCGCGCGCCCTGATGCGTCCCTCGAAGCGGATGATCTTGATGGCACCGCCCATCATCCCGGCGCGCATCCGGCCACCGTATCGGCACGACTGTTGGGCAGCGTCCCGGTCGCCGATGACGGGTCTGTCGATGGTGCGCGGCTGCTGGCCCTGGCTGGCGCCGATGCGGCGCTGCCCTCAATCCTGTGGCTCCCGGCCGCGCAGGTGGCGGTAGGCGAGGTGCGTCTGCCGCGTTCGGCGGCGCCATCGCCCTCGGCGCTCGCGGCCATGGCGGTGGCGCTGACCGGGCAGACCTCCGGCGATCTTGCCGTCGGGACGCTCGAATGGGCGGAGGCCGGCGCTGGAGGCGACGGCCAGGACGGCCCGGCGCTGCTGCTGGTGACCTATGCCGAGACGGTCATCGAGGCGCGATCCTATGCGGAGGGCTGGGGCTTCACGCCCGTCGCCGTCTCGACCAACCTGGCCCATCGACTGCCTGCCGGCGCGGCGCCCACCCTGCACGCCGTCCTGGCCTGCACGCTCAACCCGATCACGGAGCAACGTGAGCGCGCTGTGGCAGCCGCCGCGGCGTCGTCCTTTCCGGCGACGGTCGATGGCGACGACACCGCGAGAGAGACCACGGCCGCTGATGCCCGGTCGGATACACCATCGGAGGGGCGCGGCGCACGCTGGACAGATCTGCTGGAGGAGAACGATCGAGACCGTGCCGACCTGCAGGGGCGAAACCGTCGTCGCCTGGGCGCCCTCGCGATTGGTGTGGGCGGGCTCTGCAGCGCGGCCGCGCTGGCCGTAACACTCGGTGTCATCCCCGCGATCGATCTGCTGATGGGGGAAGGCGACAGCGCTCGCTCGACGCAGGGTCGACCCGCAACAGAGATCTCCAATACTGCCGAGCCAGCACCGCCCCCGGCGACAGGAGGCCCCGTCACGACAGCGGCCGCAGAACGGGCGGACCCGGTTACGAAAGCACCGGGTGCGGCGGTCCGCGATCGCCCTGCCCGGTCGGCGGCGATGCTGTCGACCGATCGCGTGTTGACGGCGGTCCTGCCCCCTCGGCTGACGCCGCCCATTGTCCGCAGCGTCGACGTTGCGGTGTCACCTGCTGAGACCGCGCTCACTGCTGCCCGCTCGGCCGTGCTCCAGCCGCGGCGTGGGCCGCCGCCCTATCCAGCGCTCTCGCAGCCTGCCCGAGAGAGGGAGCCCGGCCTTGTAGAGCGGTCGGGACGTTCCGAACCCATAAGGGTTGGCGCCCCGGCCAGTATGCAGCCGCCGCGGATCTCAGAGACCCCGTTCAAGGTAACGGCACCCGCAGCAACGGTCATCGCAGCGCGTGATACGGCGTCTTGGCCCGAGGGCGCGGGAGAGCGGCCGGCATGGTCGGCAGCGGGATCGCACAGCGACGTCCTGTCCCGTCTGGAAGGTCAACCGCCACTGGCGCCGTTTAGCAGCCCGCTGCCGGCGGCGCCCCGAGGTGACCGGCTGTTGGCTGCGGCCGGGACGCCTGATCTTCCAGAACCCACGGCCGCCAGGGCTCCACCGGCCGCAGCACTGCCGGTCGCGTCGTCGGATTTCCTGGGCGCGACAACGGCGCCGGCAGTGGTCGCTGCGACCCGCGAGCTGGGCACTTGGGACGACCGAACGGCGGACCCGCCGGCGTGGCCATCCCATGCCTTCAGCATCGACCTGCTGCCGATGCCTAGCCTGGGACCCTCGGCAGCCCCTGAGAAAAGCCCGAGACCCGCCCAGCCGCCGCGTAGTCTTTTGGCCACCGACCTCACCGAACCCGCGACAGTCGCACCACCGGCGGCATTCGCAATGCCCCCCGCAATGCGAGCAGTGCAGGACGTGGGCGGAGCACCCGTTTCGGTCAGCGCTGCCCGGGAGGCGGTGACGTTGGACGGATCGGCAAGCGAACGTCCGACCTGGGTGTCCTACGCGCTCGGCACCGATCTCTTGCCGCGCCCTGGTGACGGCCCGTCCGTCGCGCCCAGCGGCAGCCCAGTGCCCGCGACCCCACCGCGCGGCTTGCTGTTGAGCGCCGGGGCCGTGCCCCTGCCACCCCCATCGCCGTCGGGATCGCGGCCCTTGATGGCCGAGGTCGATGGTTCATCAGGGGATACGGCGGACGGTGTCGAGAACCCTGCGGCCGACCAGCCCCAGACGCCGCTCGCCATCCTAGACGACGGCGGCGCGCCGCGCCGGTGGCAAGCGGCCCCCACCATCGCTCCAGAGACCTCCCCGATCCCGCCACACCGCGTCGCCCGGGCACCATCGCAAGCGACTGCCACGACCGACGCGATCAGGCTTGAGGCGACCGCGGTGTCGCTGCCCAACGCGGCGGCGCT
>JBCCSW010000174.1:0-8642 GCA_039199465.1 Pseudomonadota bacterium | reverse complement strand
GGATCTGGCGGAATATGTGGCGCTCCGCGGGTGGCTCGACCCCACCGACCATACCCAGACCCGCCGTTTGGCGCTGCCCTTCGTCGAGCTGGCCGAGGGCGCCGGCCGGCGCGCCGATCGCCGGGTGCGCAAGCGGGCGCGCGATGTCGAGACGCTGGACCATGATGCGCGCCACGACCTCCGCAAAGCCTTGAAAACGCTGCGCTATGTCGTCGAGTTCTGCGCCGCTGCATGGCCCGCAAAGCGTAGCGAGCGGTTCGTGAAGGCGTTGAAACGGCTGCAGACCCTGTTCGGGGACCTGAACGACGCTGCCATGGCCGAGGCGCTGTTTCTGGCCGATGACGCGCCGGCTGCGCACGATCCGGCGGCGGCGCGGGCCGCCGGGCGGCTGATCGGCGGCAGCCTGGCCATGGCCGATCACGCTTGGGAAGGCGTGCTGGCGCGCTGGCGCGATTTCGAGAAGGCGCGCCGACCTTGGGTGTGAGCCGACCCAGGTCGCGATGCGCATCGCCGCTCAGCCGCGCCCGTTGAGGGCCTGCAGCCAGAGGTAATAGGCGGCGTGGTCCTTCTCGGCGAGGCCGAGGGGGCCGGCAAGCTCGGCATAGGCCTCGCGCGCCCGCTCGGTCAGTGGCAGTGTCAGGCCCGCCGCGCTGCCCGCGGCCAGTGCATTGGTCATGTCCTTCAGCTGCGTCGCGCTCAGCGCACCGGGCTCGAAGGCGCCCTTCAGCATGCGCGCGCCGTGGTTCTCGAGGATCGGCGAGCCCGCGAAGCCGCCGCCGATGGCCTGGCGCACCTTCTCCGGGTCCGCGCCGTTGGCGGCGGCGAGGGTCAGCGCCTCGGACACCGCGCCGATGGTGATGCCGACGATGGCCTGATTGGCAAGCTTCGCCACCTGGCCGGCGCCGTTCGGGCCGACATGCACCGCGCGGCCCATGGCGGCGAAGACCGGCCCCGCGGCCTCGAAATCCGCCGCGTCGCCACCGGCCATGATGGCGAGCCGCGCGGCCTCGGCGCCCGGCTCACCGCCCGATACGGGGGCGTCCATCGACCGCGCGCCGGCCGCCGCCAGCGCCTCGGCGATGCGCCGCGCCCGCGCCGGCTCGATCGAGGACATGTCGATGAACAGCCCGCCCGGCGCTTGCGTCCCGAGATCGCCGTCCAGCACGACCCGCTCGACTGTGTCGCCATCGGCCAGCATGGTGATGACACAATCGGCGCCGCGCACCGCCTCGGCCGCGCTGTCGACCACGCGCGCAACATCCGCCAAGACATCGGCCTTGGCCCGGGTCCTGTTCCAGGCCGTCACGGCAAACCCCGCAGCCGCGAGATTGCGCGCCATGTGCCGGCCCATGATCCCGATGCCGAGAAAGGCGATGGTCCCGATCGCCGGCCTGCTCGTCATCGTCTGTCTCCTCCTCGCCGGGCGCCCCGGAACGGGGCCGCGCGACCATAGAGGATCAGGCGACGCCGGCCAGTGTGTCGGCGGGAATGATCCGTGCGCTCTGCTGACCGAGCCCCTCGATCTCGGCCTCGATCAGGTCGCCAGGCTCCAGCCATCCCGGTGTCGCCATGCCCATCGCGACGCCCGGCGGCGTGCCGGTCGGAATGATGTCGCCCGGCTCCAGCGTCATGAACTGCGAGATGTAGGAGACGAGCGCCGGCACGTCGAAGATCATGCGCTGCGTCGTGCTCTGCTGGCGCACGGCACCGTTGACCCTGAGGGTCAGCGCCAGATCCGAGACATCGGGCATCTCGTCCGCCGTCACCAGCCAGGGGCCGAGCGGGCCGAAGCCGTCATGGCTCTTGCCCTTGATCCACTGGCCGCCGCGCTCGGTCTGGAAGCCGCGTTCGCTGATGTCGTTGAACACGGCGAAACCCGCGACATGGGCCATGGCCTGGCCGCGGCTGACGTATTTCGCGCGGCTGCCGATGATCACCGCCAGCTCCAGCTCATAGTCGAGCTTGGTCGCGTCGCGCGGCTTGGCGATGTTGTCATGCGGCCCAGCGAGGCTCGATACCGCCTTGCCGAACAGGATCGGCTCCTCCGGCAGCGGCATGCCCAGTTCCAGCGCATGGTCGGTATAGTTGAGGCCGACGCAAACGATCTTTCCGACACCGCCGATGCACGGGCCGATCCGCCGCCCGGGTGCGAGCTCGGGCAGGCTGTAGGGGTCGAACTGGCGCAGCATGGCGATGCCGCGTGGGCTGAGGGTTTCGCCGGCGATGTCGATGACGTGACCCGACAGGTCGCGCATGATGCCGTCCGGGTCGATCATCGCAGGTTTCTCTGCACCCGGCGCGCCAACACGCAACAACTTCATGTAGTTCCCCCTCACTCCGCTTTGTCGACAATTTCGACATGGGCGGATGGCGATATCAGGGCGCCGCCGCGGCGCTGATCGGTCTCGATGCAACCGCTGGTCGCTGATGCGCGATGTTAGCGGGAAGCACGCAGACGCGGAGACATGCGGCGCCATGCTAGGCGACGCGCCCGCGCTGGCGGGTCTTCAGCCATGCATGCGCAACGCTCGCCGCGCCGGGCGGTCAGTGCCCGGTGCCGAGCGGCGCCTTAGCCGTCCAGCGTCTCGATCAGGCGGTTTGCCACGTCGATGAACGATCTGGCCTGCGGACTGCTGGACTTCGCCGCGACGATCGGCGTGCCGCCATCGCTGGCCTCGCGGATCGAGATGTCGAGCGGTATCTCGCCGAGAAAGGGTGCACCGAGCGTCTTCGCCTCGGCCCGCGCGCCGCCCTGGCCGAAGGGGTAGGCCTCGTGACCGCATTTGGGGCAGATGTATCCGCTCATGTTCTCGATGATCCCGATGATCGGGACGTCGGTCTTCTTGAACATGTCGACCGCCTTGCGCGCGTCGATCAGGGCGATGTCCTGGGGGGTTGAGACGACGACGGCGCCCGTCACCTCGGCCTTCTGGCTGAGGGTCAGCTGCACGTCGCCGGTGCCGGGCGGCAGGTCGATCAGCAGCATGTCCAACCGACCCCACTGCACCTGTTGCAGCATCTGCTGCAGCGCGCCCATCAGCATCGGGCCGCGCCAGACGACCGCCTCGCCCTCGGGTACCATGAAGCCGATCGACATCGTCGTGACGCCGTGGTTGCGGAGCGGCAGGATGATCTTGCCATCGGGCGAGGACGGCCGACCGGTGATCCCCAGCATGCGCGGCTGCGAGGGGCCGTAGACATCGGCGTCCAGCAGGCCGACGCGCTTGCCCTGGGCCGCCAGCGCGACGGCGAGATTGGCCGACACGGTCGACTTGCCGACACCGCCCTTGCCCGAGGCGATGGCGATGATCCGGTCGACGCCCGGGATGCGCTTCGAGGCGGGTTCAGCCGGTTTGCGACGCTGCAGCTTCAGCTCCGGCGGCGGTTCCTTGGGGAGCGGACGCCGGCCCTCGGCACCCGGCGCGCCGATCGTGGGTGGTGTCGGCGCCTGTCGCCGCGCCTGGCCCGGGCCGGAATGCGCGGTCAGGACTGCCGAGACATCGCTGACGCCCGGCAGTTTCTCAACCGCGGCCTGGGCGGCGGCGCGGAGCGGCTCCATCGCCGCCCCTTCGGCCGGATCGACCTCGATGACGAAGGTCACCCGCTTGCCCGAAGGCCCGTCCGAGACCGAGACCGCCTTGGCCATATCCGCCGAGACGATGTCTCGGCCCTGGCTGGGATCGATGACCGTCGCCAGCGCGGCGACGACGTCGTCGCGGGTGATGCTCACCGCTCGCCCCCATCCTCGGCCCCGGCGGTCGAGATCTCGCCCTCGACCACATGCTCCAGCCCGATCTCGGGGATCGACAGCACGACCCGCGCCTTGACAGCGCCCGAGGGTCGGGATGCGCGCATCGCCTTCTCGATCTCCTGCTGCGAGGTGACGCCGACCTGCTTCAGGAACTTGCGCATGGACATGTTAAAGGCGTCGTCACTCATCGTCCGGTCTCCCTTGTCTCTTATCGTTCGCTAGGCGGCAGCGCCGGCTCCCACAACTCTACGGCATTGCCGTCTGGATCGTGGATGCGGGCGAAGCGGCCATGCGGGCCGTCCCATTCGGCCCGGCGCTCGGCGGCGATCCCCGCGGCCTCCAGCTTGGCTACCAGGCCGTCCAGATCGTCGACGCGCAGGTTGATCATCGCCCACTGCTCGGGCCGGCCGAAATAGTCGGTGTCCGCGGCGAAGGGCGCGAAGACCATCGGACCGGCATCGCCCATCCATGGCACGGTCCCGCCGATGCCCAGATGCTCGGCGTACCATGCGGTCAGGGCCTCTGGGTTAGAGGCGCGGAAGAAGAGCCCGCCGACCCCGGTCACTGCCGCCATGTCCGCCTCCACACACCTTCTGGTCGGGACCGCCGGGGTCGCGTGGCGTCGGGCGGCGCCGACCCTCGGCAACGACGGGCACGGCAGTGCCATGCCCGCACGGGTTCTCGGCATGCCCGTCCGCTGCGTCGCGGCAGGCATTTCGGCGTCACGCCGCGTGTCGGGTCGACGGGCCGTCAGGCACCGCACGACCGTCAACCGGCGCTTACGCCGTCGACGTAAGCGCGTTCTCACGTATGCGATAGTGGCTGGGGGCGCGGCCAGCAAGATCCTGCCCCGTTCGTGACAGGGCAGGGCGCGTTGTCGTCGGAGAGTGCCTCGGCGAGGTCACTGGGCCCATGTCGGACCCTTGGCGCCGCTCTGCCGGACGCGATCGTCCCTCGACCGCGGCGTGCGCGCGCGGCGCCTTTATCGAAGGGCTGGCCTTTCGCGTTCGGCACCGTCATGCGCGGCGCGGATCATGCTCTGGATCTCGGACACATCCTTGGTCTTGTAGAAGACCGCGTCGAACACGCCGGCATTGCGCACCAGGTTCAGCCGGCGCGTGCCGAGCGCCGAGAACGCGATCAGGAACGGCGCGCTGTCGCCCATTGTGGCCCGGATCTGCCGTGCCGCATCGAGCCCGCTCATGACCGGCATGCAGATATCGAACACGGCGATCCCGGGCGTGTTCTGCAAGGTCTCGCTGACCGCCACCTGGCCGTTTTCGGCCGCGACGACGGTGTAGCCCATTGTTTCCATAACGATTTTCATAAGTTGCCGATAAGACGGATTATCCTCGGCGATCACAATGACGCTGGCACGGGTGCTCATGAGCTGCGCCCTCCGGTTTCGATGATGTGGTGGTCTCGTCGATGCCGTGGCGCGCAATGCCGTGGCGGAGCGGCATGTACCGCAGATGACGCTTACGTAAACGTCACGTAATTACGGGACAGCGAAGGTGAGGATTGTCACATCGCGGCGACGGCGACCCTACCGGGCGCTACGCCGAACCACGTCGAGAGCCGCGCCCGAGCGTCGATGCGGGACTAGACGTCACCCCTAACGAGGCCCGAGCCGATGCCCTTGATGACGGCCGTCCGACGGTCGGCGACGTTCAATTTCGAGAAGATCCGACGCAGATAGGCATCCACCGTGTGATGCGAGACGTCCAAGATGCGGCCGATCACGGCGTTGCTCTTGCCGCGGGCGATCCATTCTAGCACTTCGCGCTCACGCTGCGACAGGCTCGGCGTGGGCGCCTGCGGCACAAGCTCGCAATAGCGCAGATGGCCCGCCTGGCAGATCATCTGAAACTCGGCAATGGCTTCGGGCGAGACGGCGCGATGGCGCTCGCCGAAGCCGAGCCCGAAATAGCCATTGCGCCCCGCCGGGCCGAACACCTGCACTGCGAGGCCGTCGCCGATCCCGCTTTCGGCCAGGCTGCCGAGAAACGCATGCTGCTCGGCGACCAGACCCGTGAGCTGCACGGCCTCGGACCAGAAGAAGGGCCGGGTCGAGCGCAGCGCGAATTCAGGAATAGGATCAATCAGGAAGAGCTTTTCGTTGATGTACCGGCAGACCCAATCATCCGGAAAGCCGTCGGCGCGGATGCCGACCGACGGCGCCTCCTCCCAGGGCGGCGACATGTGGTGATAGCTGACCAGCGGAATGTCCCGGTCGTGGAAATAGTCGAGCAGCAGAGACCAGAGGGCGTCGGCGTCGCTCACTTGCCCCTGTTGCCGCATGAAGCTGCGTACTGCGTCGAAAGCCGCTGTCATCCCGGGGCGTGTCCGCACTCAACGTAACAACGTTACCACGCTGCGTTTCAATACGAAACGCGTTTTCCATCCGCACGAAAACGCCCGCTATGGTCCTTTGCTTTGCAGCGCCTCGGGCGCGCGGTCTCAGCGTGGCTTCAGGCTCAAGGGCATGCCGGTGCCTGGGCGCAGGGTGAACCACATGCGCGGCTCGGGCACGAAGCCCGCGGGCAGGTCGACCGAGACATGCGCCATCAGCGTCGCCAGGATGCACTGCGCCTCGATCAGCGCGAACTGCATGCCGATGCAAACACGCGGGCCCGCCCCAAACGGCAAGAAGGCATAGCGGTGGGGCAGAGCCTGCGTCCCGGCGGCGAAACGCTCGGGATCGAAGGCGAACGGATCGTCCCAAAGCGTCTGGTGCCGGTGGACGGCATAGATCGGCAGGATCGCGGTCGTGCCCTCAGGGATCTCGTGGCCGGCGATGGTGTCGGGCTCGCGGGCCGAGCGCGTCATGAAGCCGGCCGGCGGGTAGAGGCGCAGGGTCTCGTTCAGCACCATGCGGGTGTAGGGCGTCGCGTCGATATCTGCGCCCTCGAACGGCCGATCCGTAAGCGCGGCTGCCTCGGCGGCCAGCCGCTCCTGCACGTTGCCGCCATGCGCCGTGTCGAACGCGATCAGGTAGAGCGCCCAGGTCAGCGCCAGTGCCGTTGTCTCGTGGCCCGCCGCGATGAAGGCCAGCAGGTTGTTGCGCAGCGTCACCGCATCCATGCGCTGCTTGCTCTGCGGATCCTCGGCCCCGATCAGCATGTCCAGCAGGTCTGGCGGCTCGGAGGGCCCGTCCTCGCGCCGCGCCGCGATGATGGCGTCGATCATCGCGTCGATGCGGACCGCGCGACGGTTCATCAGCTCGCCCGGGCGCGGGATCCATTTCGGTGCGTTGATCATGTCGAGGATCGAGACGCGCGCGACATGCCTGATAAAGGCGGTGATGCCATCGGTGATCGCGTCGCGGTCCAGCGCGCCCCGGCCCGAGAGCGCTACATCGCAGATCACGTCGCAGGTTGCGGCGACCATCTCGGGATAGACGTCCACCGTGCCGGCCTGCGTGGCCGCGGCGCGAAGCCGTGCCGAGGCGGCGATCCCAGCCTCGGCCATCGCGGGCAACTGCGCCTCGATCGCCCGGCGCTGGAACATGGGGGTCATGGCACGGTGCTGCCAGCGCCACTCCGCCCCCTCGATCGTCAGCAGGTTGTCGCCCTCGCGCGGGCGCATGATCCGTTTCGTGACGGGCGACTTAGGGTAGTTCGGCTCGCGCTTCTTCAGCACATGCTCAAGCCAGGGCGGGTCCTGGATCATGATCCAGCCGGCACCGCGACCGCCGCGCAGGACCATCTCGCGATAGGCCTGCTCGGGGATCAGCTCGAGCACGTTGCGCCGGGCCGTGCGATAGGCCTGCCAGAGGCCAAGCGGCTCGGTCGGCGCGTTGACACCTACGGGCAGCGGCCGTTCGGTGCGGCCGAGGGTGGCGGGTGCCGTGGTCGACACAAGATCGGCACGCTGGTCGAGAGCCATGGCGGTGTTCCATCCAGGTTGAGCGCGTTCCCAACCTGAAAATGACACGCTGGCCTCGCGCTTCAAATGCGGCGCCGCAGCGCTGATCGCGAAAGCGCCGGAACGCCAGGGCCGTCGATCACGACGCCGCCTCACGGATCAGCGCCAGCAGCCGGGCCGCATTGGCGTGCTGATCGTGCATCGCCTCGACCCGGGCGCGGCCGGCGGCGCCGCGGGCCGCAAGTTCGTCCGCCGACGCGGTCATGGCGGCGGCGATGGCCGCGCTCAGCCCTGCAATATCGCCAGGGGCGCAGAGCCAGCCGGTCTCCTCGCTCACCAGCTCGGGATGGCCGGTGATCCAGGTGGTGATCGCCGGGCGGCCGAGGGCCATGGCTTCCATCAGCACGATCGGCAGCCCCTCGGCGAAGCTTGGCAGCAGAAGGGCGCGGGCGGCGGCGATATGGGCGCGCACCGCGTCATGGGACCGCCAGCCGAGCAGGGCGATGCGGTCGCCGAGACCATGCGCCGCGATCGCCGCCTCGACGCGCGGCCGGGCCGGGCCGTCGCCGATGATCTCGACCCTAAGGTCAGGAAAGCGCTCGACAAGCGGCGCAATGGCGGCCGGGATCAGCTCCTGCGCCTTTTCGGTGCAAAGCCGGCCGACATGGACGAGCGGGCCATCGGGCACGGGCGGCACGGGCGTGAACGCGTCGAGCGCGACGCCGCAGCGCACGACATGCAGCCGTTCCCAGGCCTCCATCCCCGCAGGCTCGGCCAGCGTCGCCCGGCAGTGGTTCGTGATCGCGGCCACGAAACGCGCCTCGCGCACTTTAAGCCCGACCGAGGCCTTCTGCCGGTCGTAGAATTCGTTCGGCCCATGCGCCGTGAAGCTGAAGCCCGGCGCGCCGATGTGCTTGGCGATCAGCGCCACCGCGGTGGCGTTGGTCGCATAGTGCGTGTGCACATGGACGCAGCCCGCCCGGGTCGTAAGCTGCTTTAGCCGAACGGCCTCGAGCAGATAGGC
>JBCCSW010000173.1:0-8652 GCA_039199465.1 Pseudomonadota bacterium | reverse complement strand
TTCTTCACCAGCTCGGGATGGGTCTGCACCGCTTCGGAGATCGAGCAGAAGATGACACCGTGCTTGGCCAGCTCGTCCTTGAAGGTCGTGCCGACGCTGACGCTGTCGAACACCGCATCGACCGCAACCTTCCGGCCGGAGCCGCCGGCAGCGCCCTCGGCCGGTGCCATGTTCTCGGCGCCTTCGACCCCCGCCAGGATCATCTGTTCGCGCAGCGGGATGCCCAGCTTCTCATAGGTGCGCAGCAGCTCGGGATCGACCTCGTCAAGCGACTTTGGCTTCTCCTTAAAGCTGGCGGGCTGGGCGTAGTAATACTGCTCCTGATAGTCGATCGGCGCGATCTCAAGCATCGCCCAGTCCGGCTCGGGCTGGCCCAGCCAGCGCCGATAGGCCTCCAGCCGCCACTCAAGCAGCCATTCCGGCTCGTTCTTTTTGGCCGAGATCAGCCGCACGATGTCTTCGTTAAGGCCTTTGGGCGCGTACTCCATGTCGACCTCGGTCGACCAGCCGTACTTGTAGGTGCCCATGTTGCGGACGGTATCGATCGTCTCCTGATCAACGCCGTCCTTCACCTCGACATCCAGAGCGGTCATGTCCGTCTCCTCAAGCAGGCGCCCGTTGCGCCTCCCTGGCGCGGCGCTTCCCGTAGTGTCGTGCCCACGCCGTGGCGAAGGCTAGGATCTCGGCCTCGGTCGTCGTGGGCCCCAGGCTGACCCTGATCGCGCTCGACGCCGCCTCGGCGTCCCAGCCCATCGCGCGCAGCACCCGGCTCTCCCGGACCTTGCCGCTGGAGCAGGCCGACCCGGCGCTGACCGCGAAGCCTGCAAGGTCGAGCTGCATCACCTGCGTCTCGCCGCGCCAGCCGGGCACCGCGAAGCAGGTTGTGTTCGGCAACCTTGACGCTGCCCGTCCTGCGAAGATGACATCGGGGGCGACGTCTTCAATGGCACTTTCTAGAATATTTCTAAGTTGGGCCACGCGATCCCACAAGCCATCTTCGATATCGCGCCGCGCCGCCTCGGCCGCCGCGCCGAAACCCGCGATCCCGACGACGTTCTCGGTGCCGGACCGGCGCCCCTGCTCCTGCCCACCGCCATGCGTGGTCACGGGCGGCGACGCACCAGGCTCGGTGACGAGGACGCCGACGCCCGTCGGCCCGCCAAGCTTGTGGGCAGAGCCGAACCAGAAGTCGGGCGCCCGCGACGGCGCGGTGTAGGGTGCCTCGATCTTGCCAATCGATTGGGTCTGATCCGCGAGCAGCGTAACGCCGTGATCGCCCGCCGACAGGCCGGCGCTTGCGGTCGACTGCAGGACACCCGTCTCACTGTTGGCGCCCTGCAGGCACAGGAGGCCGGTCTCGCACGACCGCTCGGGCCACCTCTCGATGCCGATGACATCCACCTGGCCGTGACCGTCCGTCGGCAACGCCTTGAAGCAGGGCTGGGCGACAGCGGCGCCATAGACGGCATCGTGTTCGACGGCCGCGGCAAAGATCGCCGGCCAATCGCCGAACAGGACCCTATGTGCTGCTTCCGTAGCGCCGCTCGTGAAGATGATCTGCTCGCGATCCGTTGAGAGGAGCGCCGCGACCTGCCCCCGTGCCCGTTCCACCATCGCCCGCGCGTCGCGACCTTCGGCATGAACGCTCGACGGGTTGCCGACCGCGTCCATCGCTCGCAGCATCGCGGCGCGCGCCTCGGCCCGCAGCGGCGCTGTGGCGTTCCAGTCGAGATAGACGCGCTTGCCGTCCAGCCCCGTCAACCGCGCCCCTCGGCATCGATGTCGACGAGTTCCGAGAAGTCTGGCACCGCCGGGCAGGGCACCATCTTGTCGCCGATCACGTCGGCGATGGTCGTGCGGCTCAGGAAGACATGGACATGTGCCGACAGCTGCTCCCACAGCGAGTGGGTCAGGCAGGCTTCGCGCGACCCGCCGCAGCCATGGCCCTTCTCGTGCTCGCCGCCACAGCCCATGGCGTTCAACCGCTCATCCACCGCGGTCATGATGTCCGAGATCCGGATCTCGCCCGCCGGCATGGCAAGGCGGTAGCCGCCGCCCGGCCCGCGCACCGAGGTCACGAGGCCCGCGCGGCGCAGACGCACGAACAGCTGTTCGAGATAAGCAACCGAGATCGACTGGCGCTGTGCGATATCGCCCAGCGACACCGCGTCCTTGCCGCCATGCAGCGCGATGTCGGCCAGCGCCGTCACGGCGTAGCGTCCGCGTGTGCTCAGCTTCATCGCCGGCTCCCTCCCGTTGCGAAACGCCACAACATATCGACCCTGTCAGGACGCACCGTGCGCATTAAGTTGACGCCAGCGCGACAGGGTCATAGGCCGACGGCGAGCGCACGGCGTCACCTTAGAAGCGTTCTAGGTTTTAAGGCCGGTGAGGTCAACCGTGCCGCGCGCGGACTAGACGAGGTACGACACATGCCCGAGGTGATCTTTCCGGGCCCGGACGGGCGGCTCGAAGGGCGTTACCATCCCAACGGCGATCGCGACTCACCGATAGCGTTGGTCCTGCATCCGCACCCCCAGTTCGGGGGAACGATGAACAACCCGGTGACCTACAACCTGCACTATGCCTTTCGCGACCTGGGCTTCACGGCGATGCGGTTCAACTTCCGCGGCGTCGGGCGCAGCCAGGGCGTCTTCGACCAGGGCATCGGTGAGCTGAGCGACGCGGCCTCGGCGCTGGATTACCTGCAGCAGTTGAACCCGAATGCGCGGGCCTGCTGGGTGGCAGGCTTCTCGTTTGGCGCCTGGATCGGCATGCAGCTTCTCATGCGCAGGCCCGAGATCTCCGGCTTCGTGTCGGTCGCGCCGCCGGCCAACATGTACGATTTCAGCTTCCTCGCGCCCTGCCCGTCCTCGGGCCTGATTATCAATGGCGAGGCCGACCGCATCGTGCCCAACAGCGAGACCGAGAAGCTGGCCGCCAAGCTCAAGCAGCAGAAGGGCATCACGATCACCCACACCACCGTGCCTGCCGCCAACCACTTCTTCGAGCACGGCATGGAGGAGATGATCGACATCGTGAAGGGCTATGTGCACGCCCGCATGATCGAGGGCGGTCGCTGACGTCGGGGCCAAGCAGGTCGGCGGCGTCGCTGCGCGACACAGTGTGAGCCCCTCTGCCGCAGTCGCGGCGTCGGGGCGGCTTTCGTGGTCGCGAGGAGACGCCAGCAGCCCCGGCCTTCTCTAAGCGTCGGGGCGAAGAGCTGGGTATATCCGGGTCACCTCCAGGACGGGCCGGCTGCGCCGGTCGCTCCGCGATCTTCGACCCGCCCCGGACTCCCCCAGACTGCCCCGGGCTGCCCAGTCGCGAGGCGCGACGCTCTCCATGGTAGCTGTTATCCTCTCGTCACAATCATAACGGGAGGAAGAGACGATGCCGGACAGCGTCTACAAAGTGATCGAACTCGTCGGTACCAGCGACAAGAGCTGGGAGGACGCCGCCACCACCGCCGTCACGCGCGCAGCCCAGACCCTGCGCGACCTCCGCATCGCCGAGGTCGTCGAGCAGGATCTCGTCATCAAGGACGGCAAGGTCGACGGCTATCGCTGCAAGCTGAAGGTGTCGTTCAAGTTCGAAGGCGCGTGAGCGCCGCGGGCAGGACGATCCGGCCGCCACAGACGGGATGCGGCGCGCCGGTGGTGCCTGGCGCGCTGGTCGGCAAGCCGCGGAGCACGCGCACCGCGAGATAGGCGAAGGCCTGCGCCTCCAGCATGTCGCCGTCCAGACCGACCGTCTCGATCGGGGCGACTGGGGTTGGCAGTGCCTCGGCGAGCCAGCGCATCATGGTCGGGTTGTGGCGGCCGCCGCCGCAGACCAGCCAGCGCGTCGGCTGGGGCACCAGCAGGCGCGCGGCGGCGGCGACGCAGTCGACCGTGAACTGGGTCAGCGCGGCGGCGCCGGCCTCGGTCGGCACCTCGGCCAGCAGTTCGGGCAGGCGGTTGAAGGCGTTGCGATCGAGTGACTTAGGGCCTGGCCGGCGCTGAAAGTCCGTCACGAAGTTCGTGCCGAAGCGGGCGGCCAGCGCCCGGCCGTCCGAAGCGCCAAGTGCGGCAGCGGTGCCGTTGCGATCCAACGGCCGACCCGTGCGAACGGCCATCCAGTCGTTGATCAGCGCGTTGCCGGGGCCGGTGTCAAAGGCCGATACGGCACCCGGCTCGGCCGGATCGGCGAGGCTCGTATCGACCAGGGTCACATTGGCGACACCGCCGATATTGAGCACCGCCACCGGCCCCTCAACACCCGCCCCCTTGAGTGCTGCGTGGTGGAAGAACGGCGCCAGCGGCGCGCCCTGCCCGCCTGCTGCGATATCGTCCGATCGGAAATCCCAGACCACTGCGCGGTTCAGCGCCCGCATCAGCGCCGCGCCGTCGCCGATCTGCCAGGTCCATTGCCGCTCGGGCGCATGGGCGACGGTCTGGCCGGGAAAGCCGACGACATGCGGCAGGCGCTCGGGCGGGGTCTCGGCCAGCAGACCGGCCGCGGCACGGGCATGCAGCCGCGTGACCTCGCGCGCTCCCTCGGCCAGCAGGGCCTGCGCCTCGCCGCCGCTCGCGTCGCGATAAGCTTCCGGATCGGCCATGACCCGTTGCAGCGCGGGCAGCGCACCCGCCTCGTAGGGCAGGAAGGCCGACGGCCCGGTCGCGTCCACCGTCATGCCATCGGTCAGCACCAGCGATGCATCGATGCCGTCGAGCGAGGTGCCGGACATCAGGCCTAGGGCCCAGATGGCGCCGGCCTCCGTCTCGGCAGGCGCCGGGGCGATCTTGGTCACGTTGTCCCTCCCGCTCCCGGCTGCATGGGATCATGGCGTCGATGCCCTGCCCGCTTCGGGACCGCGCTGGCAACCCCGTCCTGCCGTCTCCACATGACGCGCCCTGCCGAGAGGAACTGGTGGGACGCCCCTGCGACAGGATCGGGCGACAGGATCGGACGCCGGGATCGGGCGACACGAACGGGTGACGCGCCCCGGTGAGACGCCCCTGTGACACGCCCCGGTGACATGCCCCCTCCCGCACGCTAGAGGTCGCGCCACCATGCCGAGCGGGACGCCATCATGACCTACACGCCGCGATCAGAGTTCCTGCATGTCCTGACCGAGCGGGGCTTTGTGCAGGACTGCACCGACACCGAGGGGCTGGACGACCGCCTCCGCGCCGGGCCTGTCCCCGCTTATATCGGCTATGACTGCACCGGCCCCTCGCTGCATGTCGGCCATCTCGTCAACATCATGATGCTGCGCTGGCTGCAGAAATGCGGTCACACGCCGATCGTGCTGATGGGTGGCGGGACCACCCGCATCGGCGATCCGTCCGGCAAGGACGAGACGCGTCAACTGCTGACCGACGCCAAGATCGCCGAGAACATGGCGAGCCTGCGCGGCGTGTTCTCGACCTACCTGCAATTCGAGGAGCATGGCGGAAACGCAATCCAGCCCAACAACGCCGAGTGGCTGAACCGCCTGACCTATATCGACTTCCTGCGCGACTACGGTCGGCACTTCACCATCAACCGCATGCTGACCTTCGAGAGCGTGAAGGGCCGCCTGGACCGCGAGCAGCCGCTCACCTTCCTGGAATTCAACTACATGCTGCTGCAGGCCTACGACTTCCTCGAGCTCTACCGGCGCGAGGGCTGCGCGCTGCAGATGGGCGGCTCGGACCAATGGGGCAACATCGTCAACGGCATCGACCTGACCCGGCGCATCGAGGGGGCCGAGGTCTATGGCCTGACAACGCCGCTCCTGACGACCTCGGACGGGCGCAAGATGGGCAAGTCGGCCGCAGGCGCCGTCTGGTTGAACCGCGACATGCTCTCGGCCTATGACTTCTGGCAGTTCTGGCGGAACACCACCGATGCCGATGTGGGCCGGTTCCTGAAGCTCTTCACCGAGCTGCCGGTCGACGAGTGCGAGCGCCTCGGCGCCCTCTCCGGTGCCGAGATCAACGAGGCGAAGACCGTGCTTGCGACCGAGGTGACGGCGCTCGCCCATGGCCGACACGCAGCCGAGGCGGCGGCGGAGACGGCACGCGAGACCTTCGCCGCGGGCGGCATGGGCGCCGATCTCCCCGTGATCGAAGTGGCCCCCGCAGATCTGCCGATCTCGGTCGCGCAGCTCTTCGTGCGCGCCGGCCTGGCGAGCTCGGGCAAGGACGCCAAACGGCTGATCGAAGGCGGCGGAGCACGCATCGGCGACCGGGCATTGGACAATCCGGGCGAGATGATCGCGGCGGACACGCTGGCCGAGCCGGTGCGGCTCTCGGCAGGCAAGAAACGCCATGCGATGGCGCGGGTTTCCGGCTAGACGGCGCGGCCTTTCAGGGCGACCAAAGCGCTGGGTCAAGCCAGGGCGCCGGCAGCATCAGGCGCGCATCTTCTGCGCCGGGGCCCGCATGCCCGGCCCCGATCTGCAGCGACTGCCAGGCATCGGTCCAGGCGGCGGGCAGGCGATAGGGCGGCATGATCCGCCGCTCGGCCGTGAAACCGAAGCGGGCGTAGTAGGCGGGATCGCCCAGCACCACCACGCGCGCGGCGCCGGCACGGCCGATGCGCTCGATCCCGGCGGCGACCAGGCTGCTGCCGATGCCCTGGCGCTGCACCTCGGGCGCCACGCAGAGCGGGCCGAGCAACCAGATGCCCCGCAGAGCATCCGCGGTCGCGGGCGTGACGGCGACATGGCCCACGACCGTCCTTTCCAAGGTGGCGACGAGTGCGAAGACGCCCGCCGTTTCGGAAAGCGCCCGGACCAGCGCCAGCAGATCCTCCTGGGGAAAGGCGCGGGGGTAGAGCGTGTCGAGCGCTTCGAGATCGGTCGCGATCATCTCGCGGATCGCGGGCGCATCGGCCGGGCTCATCACCGCGGCTCAGGTCTCGGGCGCCATCAACTCGACCTCCACGCCGTCGCGCGCGGCGGTATAGAAGCAGGTGCGGCGATTGGTGTGGCAGGCGGCCCCGGTCTGATCGACCAGCAGCAGAAGGCAGTCGCGGTCGCAGTCGATCCGCGCCTCCACCAGCCGCTGCACATGGCCCGACGTGGCGCCCTTCCGCCACAGCTCGGCCCGCGAGCGCGACCAGTAGGTCACCTGTCCCGTCGCCAGCGTCTCGGCCAGCGCGTCGGCATTCATCCAGGCGAGCATCAGCACCTCGCCCGAGGCTGCGTCCTGGGCGATCGCCGGGATCAGCCCACGCGCATCCCACTTGATCGTACCGGGGTCCAGCGCGGGGCCCTCCTGCGGCCCTTCCAACGCGCCACGCTGCGCCATCACGTCACCTCATCGTTGCCGCTCGCGACTTTGCGCAGGCGTCACATACCGCTACATGTCCGCCAGCCAAACGGGAGGGCGATCATGACCGCCGCCGCAGCGCAAGACCTGATGAAGCTCTACAGCGACCGCATCCTGGCGCTGGCAAGCGGGCTGTCGCACAGCGGCCGTCTCGCCGCCCCTGCGGGCACCGCGACGAAGCGGTCGCCGCTCTGCGGGTCAACCGTCACCGTCGATGTGGCGGTGGATGGCGGTCGTGTCTCGGAGTTCGCCCAGGATGTGAAGGCCTGCGCGCTCGGCCAATCCTCGGCCGCCGTGCTGGGGGCCGAGGTCATTGGCCGGACGCGCGACGAGATCGCTGCCGGCCGCGATGCGCTGCATGCCATGCTGAAACAGGGCGCCGAGGCGCCGACCGGCCCCTTCGCCGCGCTGGAGGCGCTGACCCCGGCGCGCGACTACAAGAACCGCCACGCGTCGATCATGCTGGCCTGGGATGCGACGCTCGCCGCGATGGACGCGGCCGACGGCTGAGGCCCGGTCCCCTCCGAACGCTGGGGTGTTGCGACACCTGCGCCGCGATCGCCGCGGCAGCTCCTCTCGTGGTCGAAGGCAGCACGACGCAGAGCACGTCAGATCCATTCGTCGCGCTGGACGCGTTGCTGGTGCCGACTGCGTCGCGCCGCAGGGCGTTTGACGAGAGCTCGGCCGAGAACAGGAACAGAGCGTCGGCGCCCGGTACTAAGCCCCTCCGTGCGACCGCTCGACATCCGATCCGACCCGCCGTGACCTCTGCCGAAGGATCGGCGGGCCGGCATCGCGCCGGATGATCACCGAGACGCCAAAGCTAGGGCGATCGCAGATCGCGCAGGCTGTCGTTTGGACCGGTGCCGGCGTCTTCTCTGCCCATTCACCCGCCGCTCCGTCGAAGCGGCAGCGTCAGGACCGCCGCACCGACCTAAGGACAGGTCCGCTAGCCCATGTATCGGGTTTCCACCGCGTGCCCGCCATGCTAGCCGCGCGGTCGGATGGCGAAGTCACAGGAGCGCTCCCCATGAAAATCGACGCGATCCCGGCCGGCAAGAACCCGCCCTCGGACATCAATGTCGTCATCGAGATTACCGGCGGTGCGGGCGGCGGCGCGCCCGTGAAGTACGAGATCGACAAGGACTCCGGCGCCGTCTTCGTGGACCGTATCGTCAACACGCCGATGTTCTATCCCTGCAATTACGGCTTCGTGCCGAACTCGCTGCATGACGACGGCGATCCGACCGACGTGTTGGTGATCTGCGATTTCGACCTTGCCCCGGGCGTGGTGATCCGCTGCCGCCCCATCGGTGTGCTGAAGATGGAGGACGACGGCGGCATGGACGAC
>JBCCSW010000172.1:0-8670 GCA_039199465.1 Pseudomonadota bacterium | reverse complement strand
GTGAACGCGGCCGAGGCCGCGGCGGATCCGGCCGCCTTCCAGGCCAAGGTGCTGGCCGAGGCGGGGATGCCCGACGCCATCGTCATGCGCCATGCCAGCCCGCATTTCCTGCATGTCTTTGCGGGCGAGGGCTATGCCGCGGGCTACTACAGCTATCTCTGGTCCGAGCTTATGGACGCCGACGCCTTCGCGGCCTTCGAGGAGACCGGCGACGTCTTCGACGCCGACCTTGCTGGAAAGCTTGCGGCATCGATTCTGTCGGCCGGTGGTCGGCAGGAGCCGGAGGACGCCTATACCGGCTTCCGCGGCGCCATGCCGGGTGTCGAGCCGCTCTTGAAGGGCCGCGGCCTGCTGGACGACGCGGCCTGACGCCGTGGCAGTGCCAGGACCTGGGGCAGGGATGCAGGGCTGCCGGGACGGGATAGCCTGACGTGGCGGAGACGGCCATCACAGGCGCCAGGCTCCAGACGGGATGGTTGCGAACCGAGCGTCCGCTGCTCTGGCTTGCCTGGGCGATTGCGCTGGCCTGCATGCTGCCGATCGCGGCGGTGGTGATCACCGGGCTCGGCGGCGACGGCGACACCTGGCGCCACATGCTGCGCACGATCCTGCCGCGCTATACGCTCGCCACGCTGCAGCTTGTTCTGCTGGTCGGCATCGGCGTGACGGTGATCGGCACCGCGACCGCCTGGCTGGTCACCGCGACACGCTTTCCCGGTCGAGGGCTCTTCGAGGTCGCGCTCGCCCTGCCGCTGGCCTTCCCGGCCTATGTGCTGGCCTATGCCTATACCGACCTATTGGACCATCCGGGTGCCGTGCAGACGCTGCTGCGCGACGTGACCGGCTGGGGGCCGCGCGACTACTGGTTCCCCGAGATCCGCTCGCTGGAGGGCGCCGCGCTGATGCTGGTGCTGGTGCTCTACCCTTAAGTCTATCTGCTCGCGCGCGCCGCCTTCCTGATGCAGTCGGTCACCGCGGCGCAGGTCGCCCGCACGCTTGGCTGCGGGCCGGTGGCGAGCTTCTTCCGCGTCACCCTGCCGATGGCGCGCCCCGCGATTGCCGGTGGCGCGGCGTTGGCGCTGATGGAGACGATCGCCGATTTCGGCACGGTCGCGCATTTCAACGTGCAGACCTTCACGACCGGGGTCTACCGCGCCTGGTTCTCGATGGGCGACCGGGCCGCGGCAGCGCAGCTCTCGGGCTGCCTGCTGGTCTTTGCCGTGACGCTGGCGACGCTGGAGCGGCTGCAGCGCGGCCAGGCGCAGCGCCACCAGGCCGGCAAGCGTTACGAGCGGCTGCCTCAGGTCACGCTGACGGGCTGGCGCGCCGCCGCGGCGATCGCGACCTGCGGTCTGCCGGTGCTGTTCGGCATGGTCGTGCCGCTGGTGATGCTGGCAGAGATGGGGATCGACTCGGGGCAGAGCCCGTTCGACGACCGCTATGCCGCTTTCGCCGCCAATTCGCTGATGCTGTCCGCCATCGCCGCCGTGGTGACGGTCGGGGCGGCGCTGGCCATCGGCTATGCCGTCAGGCTGCGGCCCGGGCCCGGGGTGCGAGCGGCGGCGACGGCCGCGGGGGTCGGGTATGCCATCCCCGGCAGCGTCATCGCCGTCGGCCTGATGGTGCCGCTGGCCGGGTTCGACAACTGGATCGACGGGCTCAGCGAGCGCTGGTTCGGGATCGATCTCGGCCTGCTGATCACCGGCTCGGCCGCGGTGCTGGTCATGGCCTATATGACCCGTTTCATGGCAGTCGCGCTGAACTCGGTCGATGCGGGGCTGGCGACGATCCGGCCGGCCATGGACAACGTGGCGCGGACGCTCGGCGCGGGGCCGGTGACGACGCTGGGTCGCGTGCATGCGCCCCTGCTGAGCGGGAGCCTGCTCACCGCGCTGCTGATCGTCTTCGTGGACGTGATGAAAGAGCTGCCGGCGACGCTGCTGCTGCGGCCGTTCAACTTCGACACGCTGGCGGTTCAGGCCTATCGCCTTGCCTCGGACGAACGGCTCACCCAGGCAGCCGTGCCGTCGCTGGTGATCGTCGCCTTCGGCTTCCTGCCTGTACTGCTGCTGATCCGGCAGATCAGCCGCTCTCGGCCCGGGCACGCTGGCCGCGCGTGATCTGCCGTCGGGCGGCCGGGGCGGTCGGGCCTTCTCAGCCCGACGTCGCCTCCGGCCGATCGATCGGATAAGGCGCCCAGTTCGGCGCGGTGCCGTCGTTGGCGATCGCGGCCGGCAGGGCCGGGGCCAGGCTTTCCGCAAAGCCGGGCGGGGTCTCGGCTGCCACATCCATCGCTGCCACGACACCACCGCCGCCCTCGTCATCCTCAGGCGCGGCAGTCTCGACCGGCGCCGGCGGCACTTCGGTGGCGACGACCTCCTCCGCGCTTTCGGCTTCCGGCGCCGGGTCTAGGGCGGCGGTCTCGACGGGCGCTGCCGCCGGTTCCTCAGTGGCGTCGAGCGCCGGCGCCGCTGCTTCCACGGCCTCCGGCCCGATCGGCTCCGACGTCGCTGCCTCGGCGACGTCCTCGGTGACCGCGTCTGCCGCCGACGCGTCGGCCGGGACGATCTCCTCGACCGCCGCATCGTCCTCCGCGATCTCGATCGGCGCCGCCCCGAGAGCTTCCGTCCCGAGAGCTTCCTCCCCGAGAGCTTCCGCCGCGGCCTCGGCAGGCGCGAGGGTTTCGGCCCCGGCGGGCTCGATGCCGGTCTCCGCCGCGTCGGGTGGGGCCGTGTCTAGAGCCGCCGCGGCAACCAGATCGGCGTCGTCGGCAGCTTGGGCGACAGCGGGTTCGGAGACCGCATCCTCCGCAACATCCGTCACCTCGGTCTCGACCGAGGCCGCCTCTGTCGGGCGGACCGGCGGCAGCGGCGCTTCGGCAAGGTCGTCGCCGATGCCGCGCCGACCGCGGTCGACGGGTGGCTCATAGACCCGCAGCCCGTCGTCGATCTCCGCCTCGATCCCGTCTTCTGTCGCGGTTTCGACCGCCGCCGTCTCTAGCGCCGACGATCCGTCCTCCGCAGCGTTCTCGGCCGGCGCGCTGCCCGCGCCCGCGTCTTCGGCCTGAGCGGTCTCGCCGTCGGGCAGCGCCTCCGCCTCGTCCGCGATGGCGGCCTCCGGATCGATTGCCGCGATCTGCTCATCGCCGGTCTCGGCAAGCTCGACCACGTCCTCCGCGGCATCGTCGGTCTCCGCGATGTCCGCCTCGGCCGACGCGACGCTGAGCTCATCCTCATCGTCGGCCGCGCTCGGCGCCTCATCGAGCGCCGTCACGTCCGCGACCTCGGCTGTCTCGGCAGCATCGGCGGTCTCGTCCGATGCGTCGGCAAGATCGGTGTCTTCGGAGATCTCCGGCGCTTCCGAAACGGCCTCGGCGGCATCCTCGACGCCGCTTTCAGGGGCAGCCTCGACTTCTTCAGCAGCTGTCTCGACGATCTCGTCGGCCGATGCAGCCTCGATATCGGTCTCGGCCCCTGCGCCGTCGACCTCTGCGGCATCGGCGGTGACAGTCTCGGAACCGCCGTCCTCCTCGGTCGCGTCGATATCCGAGGCATCGTCGGCGACGGTGTCTTCTGTCGCTGCCACGTCCTCGGCCACCGGCTCGTCGTCGGTGGTCTGCGCATCGGGTGCGGGCTCTGGCTCGACCTCCGCGGCGGCTGTCTCTTCCTCGACCGCGTCCTCGCCGGCCTCTTCGATCGGTGCCTCGGCGGTCTCGGCCTCTTCCTCGGGCGTGGCCTCGGCGATCTCCAGGGTGTCGTCCTCGACCTCGCCCGCCTCTTCCGCGACCTCCTCGACAACCTCCTCGACAACTTCCTCGGGCACTTCGAAGGGTGCCTCATCGCGGCGGGGCGCGATTGCGAGGGCGCCGCCGCCACCGATCGACGGCCCGCCACCCATGCCGCCGATACCGCCGAGGCTTGGGCCACCTGGGCCGCCGCTGTCACCGCCGAACGCGGGCGGCGCGAAGCCCGAGCCGCCGCCCAGTGCCGCCGGCTCGAAGCCGGCCGTCTCGGTCGTGGCCGTGGCGAGGCCCGTCTCCAATTCCGGGGCGACGCCGCTGGCGACGTTCAGCTTGCTCGGATCGGGGATGTCCCATTCCTCGGGCAGCGCCTCCGCCTCGCTGTCGTTCTCGACCTCCTCGGGCGGTGGTCCCTGATCTTCGACCGCGACAAGCGCTGCGACCGCGTCGGGGCGCGTCATGTCGACATCGTCAAGGTCCTTGACCTGTGCCGGCTCGCCGGTCTCGGGCTCCTCGTCCCAGGTTTCCAGCAGCGCGGCGAGCTGGTCGTCCATCGCCTGGAGATCCGCCTCCGGCGTCTCGACCGTATCGGCCGGTGGATCGAGCGCGGCGATCTCCTCGTCGGCGCGCCAATTCCCGGCGACTGCAAGCAGGCCGATATGGATCGCCGTCGCCGCGACCAGACACACGCCGAAGCCAAGGGTCTTGCGCATCGTCAGTTCTCCTGCGTGACCGGGGCAGCGACGCGACCAGCCGTAGCGTCGACTGTCGTGTCGCGCGATCCGCCCGGCGCGGTCACCAGCGCGCTTTCCCGGATGCCCGCGGCGCCCAGATCGGTCATCAGTCGGGCGATGACCGCCCCGGGCACGTCGCGATGTGCCTGGATCAGAAGCCGACCGACCGAGCCATCGAATGCCGCCTGCTCCAGCGCCGCAAGTGCTGCATCGCCGCGGAGGGCACCGTAAGCTAGCGCACCGTCGGCATCGACGACGAGCACGGCCTCGCCCATCTCCTGCAGGCTCTCGGCGCCCTGGCTGACCGGTGCCTCGGCCCCGCCCGACACCTCGGGCGTCAGCGTCGTGCTCATCAGAAAGAAGATCATCAGCAGGAACACGACGTTGATCATCGGGACGATCCCGCTGTCGCTCCGTCGCGTCCGCCGCTGGAACTCGATCTCCATGCTTCAGTCCCCTTGCGACCCGGCAGGCCGAACGATCTATTCCTCGGCAAGTACGACGGTGGTGATGCCGCCAGCTCTCAAGGCATCCATGGTCTCGACGACACGCTGCAGGCTGGCGCCCTCGACCGGGCGCAGGATAACGACGGCGTCGGGTGTCGGCATCAACGGCCGGAGGGTTTCGGCAACGTCCGCCATCGCCACCACAAAGCCGTTCACGCGCACGCGATCGGGCAAGATGCTGACCAGGCGCGGCTGACCATCGAGGGCGATCTGCTCCTCGGGCGGGATCGCGCCGCCTTCCTCGCCTGCGGCGGGCGCCAGGCGCAGGGCCTGCGCCGGATCACCGTATTGTGCAGCGAGCATGAAGAAGACCAGCAGCAGGAAGACGACATCGACCATCGGCGTCATGCCCACGCGCCCGCGTCGCACCGGGCGTGTCAGCTTCAGGGCCGCCGTGTCGCCGGTGATCTGCATCGCCTAGGCCGCGATCTGCGCGAGGGCCGCGGGGCGATTGAAGACGCGGCTCGCCAGGTCCTCGAAATCGAGGCGCAGGCGGTCGGCGATGCCGTCGAAATAGCTGAGCGCGGCCGAAGCCGGGATCGCCACCGCCATGCCTGCGGCGGTGGTCAGCAGCGCCTCCCAAATGCCGCCTGCGAGCGTGGCCGGATCGGCCGCGGCGCCCGATGCCTGCAGAGCCTGGAACGCCGCGATCATGCCGAGCACGGTGCCGAGCAGCCCCATCAGCGGCGCCAGGGTCGCGATCACGTCGAGCGTGCGGAGCGACGACGACGCCTCGGCCAGCAGCGCCTTTGCGATGCGCGCGGTCTCCTCGCGGGCGCGCGCCTCGTCATGCGGATGGCTTCGGACTGCCTCCATCGCGCCCAGCACCAGTCGGGCGCGCATCGAGCCGGTCTGCATCACCAGGCTCTTGGCACGCATCGCGTCGCCTTCGCTCCAGGCTTCCACCGCGCGCTCGGCCGACTGGCGTTCCCACGCCCGGGCCACAAGCAGGCTCGCCGTCTTGAAGATGATCACCGCCAGCGAGATGACGGAGACGATAAGGATCAGCCAGAGCACCGGCCCACCCTGGCCGAGCAGCTCAATAGTCGGCGTCCCGCCGCCCGATCCGGCGCCACTCGCCGCCGTGGTGCTGCCTGTCTGGGCCAGAAGAAGCGTCGCGCTCATCCCTAAACCTGTGTACCCGCAGATCTTTCTCGATCAACGGGTAACGGCTCAAAGTGGCCGGATCAGGGAAGATGGTGGCGTATTTGCGGCAATGCACATTTTTGAAAGAAAGGTGCCAGCGGCGTTAAGCCGCTGGCATGAAAGGGAAAACCCTTGATCTATCGTTGCAGCCCCTGCGCGCAGGCGCAGAATTTTTACAATCAGGGGTAGCCGACGACGTCGTAGATGGCCTGCGCCTTCGGCTGGTTCTCGCCCAGCACCGACAGGTTCAGGTCGTCCTGGCGGAAAATCCCAAGACGCGCGACGCTGTCGGCCAGCGCGACGCCGGGCACGGCCGGGTACTCGTTGTTGCCCTCCGAGAAGTACTCCTGCGCCTGATCGGTGGCGAGGTATTCCAGGAACTTGACGGCGTTTTCGCTGTTCGGCGCCGTCGCGACCCGGCCGCCGACCGAGATGTTGACATGGGTGCCGGCACCCGACTGGTCAGGGAAGACCCAGCCGAACATGTCGAGGCTGTCGCTCACGCCGTCCACGGGCTTCGCGATGGCGCGGGCGAAGTAATAGGTGTTGCTGACGACGATGTCGCACTCGCCCGACACCACGGCGCGGAGCTGGTCGGTATCGCCGCCCTGCGGCTGGCGCGCGAAGTTGGCGTAGAAACCTTCGGCCCACTCGGTCGCGGCCTCTTCGCCGATATGGTCGATCAGCGACGCCATCAGCGAGAGCTGGTAGATGTTGCCCGACGACCGCGCGCAGATCTGTCCCTTGTACTTCGGATCGGCGAGATCGGCGTAGGTCATCGGCGGCTCGGAGACGCGGTCCTTGGCATAGAAGATCACGCGGGCGCGCTGGCTGAAGCCGAACCAATGGCCTGCCGGGTGACGCAGATGCTCGGGGATGCGGCGGTTCAGATAGTCGCTCTCGACCGGGGCGAGGATGCCGGCCTGGTCGGCGCGCCACATGCGGCCGGCATCGACCGTCAGCAGGATGTCGGCCAGGCTGTTGTCGCCCTCGGCCTGGATGCGCTCGATCAGCTCGTCGGCGCTCGCCTCGATGCGGTTGATCTTGATGCCGGTCTGCTCGGTGAAGTCCGAGTAAAGACGCTCGTCGGTGTCGTAGTGACGCGAGCTGTAGAGGTTCAGAACTTCTTCTGCTGCTGCAGGCAGCGTCGCGGCAAAGCTCAGGGCAATTGCGGTGGCGGCACTGGCCGCAAGGCGGTGGAAGGTCACGCTCTCTCTCCGTCCGATGTGGTGGATGTTTGGCCTCGCTTGGACGCTGGGCCAGCGTAGCTCGTTATAGTCCGTATCTTGACCGATCAAGTCGGATTTACCCTTTCTTGACCGGTCAAGTCGGCTTTTCATCCCGATTAATTGGTCTTTGCGGTGCCGTGGCTGCCGTGACCGCCGTGGCCCCCACCGTGGCCGGAGTGGTCCATGTCTCCGCCGGCGGAACCCATGCGCTCGACCGCGACCTGCACGGCGACGTCGCCGGCCTCCTCGAAGCTCAGGATGAGCGGAAAGCTGTCGCCCTCGGCAAGCTGGACGGTGGCGTCGAAGAGCATGATGTGCAGGCCGCGCGGTGCCAGAACGGCCTCGCCGCCGGCCGGGGCGACGATGCCCTCGACCTCCTCCATCTGCATCACGCCCTCGACCTCGGTCGTCTGGTGCAGCTCGATCCGCTCGAAGGCCGGCGAGAAGGCAGCGAGCAGGCGGTCGTCGGCCTCGCCCTGATTGACGATCGTCATATAGGCGGCGGTCGGACGGTTCGGGATTGTTGGCCGGGCCCAGGGATGGTCGATCGTCAGGCCCTTGGCCTTGAAGTCATGCGCGATGGCGGGCGTCGTCGGCAGGACGGCGAGCGCAGAGAGGGCGGCGAGCCCCGCCATCGTCAGGACGGTCCGGAAGGTGGTGATCATATCATGCTCCTTGCCGCGCACGGGCAGGGCCCGCGGCACTTCGGCGGCGATCTTTGTGTCTGGGATCTGAACGCGGTGTCAGGCCCGACGCGGCGGGCCGCGCGCCACGTAGCCGAGGATGGGGCGCTGCGGCGCGCCCGGCCGATCGACCACGCTGCGATGGCCCTTACGCCCGCTGGCCGCCGCGAGGCGATGCGCCGTGTCGGGCGCCGGCGCATCCTTCGAGAGCTTGCAGTCCTCGCAGCAATCATGAGTGTCCGGCGGCCCTTGCGGGCCGGTCGCAAGCGCCACGATCTCGCCGGTCGCGACATCCAGCGCGAGGGCGCGATCGCCGCCGCAGGGCATCAGGATCAGTCGCTGATCCGGACCGGTCGGATGCTCGCCGAGCGGAGCCGCCGAAACCATCGGCACACCACGCGCCACCACCGCCAGGGCGATCAGGACGGTCAAGCAGACCGTGCGTGCGTGGCGCCACATCATCTCGCCACCCATAGGGCGAAGGGCCGGAAATGTCACCAGATCCCGCCCCTTCCGAGGCGTCCTTACCTGACTGAAATGAAGCATGGTGCGGTCGAGAAGACTCGAACTTCCACGGGTTTTACCCCACAGCGACCTCAACGCTGCGCGTCTACCAATTCCGCCACGACCGCG
>JBCCSW010000171.1:0-8676 GCA_039199465.1 Pseudomonadota bacterium | reverse complement strand
CCTGAAGGTCGCAGGTTCAAATCCTGCCCCCGCAACCATATTAACCTACTCTTCAAAGCCTTCGATGTCTCCGCCTGGCGACAGGCGCGGTAAGCTAGGCTCGAGGCTCATTGTCGTTCAAAGCCAGAAGATGACGGCTGCCGCGAGGGCGATGGCTGACAGGGACACCTTCGGGCATCTGTCATAGCGTCTTGCCACGCGCTTCCAATCCTTGAGACGGCCGAACATGATCTCGATGCGGTTTCGGCGTTTGTAGCGGCGCTCGTCATAACTGACGTCTTTGTCGCGGGACTTCCTGCTTGGAATGCAGGGCGTATCCCTTTGTGGCGCAGGGCTTCTCTGAACCAGTCGGCATCGTAGCCTCGATCGGCGATCAGCAAGTCGACTGCTGGAAGCGACGCGCACAGAGCCCGCGCACCGACGTAGTCACTCACCTGACCAGTCGTTATGAAGAGCCGGACAGGACGTCTGGAGCTGTCGGTAACGGCGTGTAGTTTGGTGTTCATTCCGCCTTTGGTACGGCGGATTAGGCGTCATTCGTCATTGTACTCGAACCAATGGCGTACAGTGGCTCATCCCCTTATCTCAGGCGCAGGCTGGTCACCGTACGGTGCGTCTCGAGATACGTCGCATCGATCATGGCGGTCTTCTTATCTGGCTCCTCGGCAGCCAGACCCGCCAGGATGCGCGCGAACACACCCCTCTCGCTCCATCGCTTCCAACGATTGTACAGCGTTTTGTGCGGGCCATACTCGCGGGGCGCATCGCACCAGCGCAAGCCATTACGGTTGATCGAGATAATGCCAGACAGCACGCGCCGATCATCGACGCGGGGCCTACCATGCGACTTCGAAAAGTAGGGCTCAAGACGCGTCATTTGCGCATCCGTCAGCCCGAAGAGGTTGCTCATATCACCGCTCGATTTTCTCGCAGTGAATCAGAGGGCTGCCGCCCTTTCAACGGATCCTGAAGCTAGTGCGTCCACAAGAAATTCCGCTGAAGCGGTCGAGGAGGCTCGGGAGTTCGAGCCATGACCGGTCGCCCTCGAGATCAGGAGCCGCTCGTCCTCACGTCCGCAATGCGGGTGGCAGTGGGGCAGGAGAGGTGGGAAGATCACGGACGTCGTCGTCCCGCCCCGTTCTCCCTGCGCCTGTTGTTTGAAGACGGGGCGCAGCTGGAGGAAGCGGCGGCGGGGATGCCGCTCGGCACCTACATCCTGGAGAAGCTCTTCGGCGGGGATCCGACGCCACGCCGGACACGGAAGCGCCATCCCGTCAAAAATCATGACGCTCTGGCGGAGGTGCTGGGGGCACTCGGGCAGTCGCGGCTCTCTTCCAATCTCAATCAGCTGGCCCAGTCGTCCCATCTCGGCGCCTTGCCGGTGACACCGCAACTCGAACAGGAGCTGGAGGCGGCCTGTGCCGAGATCCGCGGCTTGAAATCGAAACTGATGAAAGCGCTGGGATACGCCGCGCGGGAGGAGGACGCATGATCCTTGAAGGCTTCCAGCGCGCAGGGGCACTCCAACTCGCCCGCCATCTGCTCAAGACCGGGGAGAACGAGCACGTTGAGGTCCATGAGCTGCGAGGCTTCGCTGCCGAAAGATCGCTGTCGAAAGATCGCTGTCGAACGCGCTGCATGAGGTGACGGCGGTCGCCAAGGGGACGCGCCGTCGGCGATCGCTCTTCTCTCTCAGTCTCAATCCACCTGCCGACCAGACCGTGTCAGTCACTGAGTTCGAGGCGGCGATCGACCGGGTCGAGAAGACACTCGGCTTCGTGAGCCAGCCGCAGGCGATTGTCTTCCATGAGAAGGAAGGGCGGCGGCATGCGCGTGTCGTCTGGTCGCGCATCGACACCGAAAATATGAAGGCGATCAGTCTGCCCTTTTTTGAAACAGAAGATGAACAGGATCTCGAAGCAGCTGTTCCTCGAGAATGGCTGGACGCTGCCGGAGGGCTTTTGCCGCAAGTCGCGGCGCGATCCGCCGAACGTCACCCGCGAAAAATGGCGGCAGGAGAAAGGGGCGAAACAGGATCCACGACACGTCGAGGCCACGCTGCAGGAAGGCTGGGTAGTCTCTGACAGCCGGACGGCGTTCGAGAAAGCACTTGAGGAACAGGGCTTCTGTCTCGCCAAAGGGGCCCGGCGCGGGTTCATGGCGGTCGATTTCCGCGGTGAGGCGTATCTGATCTCTCGCTGAACGGGCCGTGAGGCCAAGCAGACTGCCGCCAAGCTCGGCGATCCAAAGTCGCTGCCCTCCGTCGATCAGCCGAAGGACATGATCGGCGCGCGGATGAGCGGGGTGATCCGCGGCTATGTGATCGAGGTCGAACGTGTTCTGAAGGGCCGGATGGCGACGCTCGCGCCGAAGAAGTCGCGGATGAAGGAACGCCACTGCGCCGCGCGGCAGGAGTTGAAGGAGCGACAGGCTCTTCGTCGGGCGGAAGAGACGAAAGAACGCGCCGGTCGATTCCGCAAAGGCGCGCTCGGTCTCTGGGATTGGGTCACCGGCACGACCAAGCAGATCCGAAAGGACAACGAATGCGGCGCCTATGAAGCCGTGCTACGCGACGACCGCGCACGTGACGCTCAGATCTCCGCAAAACTCGAACAGCGGAAATACCTGAAACTGAGAATTATGGAGATGAAGCGGACGCAAAGCGCCGAGAACTCACAGCTCATGGACTGCCCCCACCGAGTCGTCTGGTTGAATTGTCAGCGCATCACCGGCCGATGATCGACGCGGATAATCGCCTCTTGCGCGGGCGGCCGCTATCAGAGAGCTGCTGTTGGTAGCCGCCATTCGTCGACTGTCTGGGAGGTCTGCAAAGGCGGGACCCGTCCAGGCTAGGCCACCCGGTCGCCCGGCGCGCGGCCGGCGAAGAAGGCGTCCAGGTTGTCTAGCGCGCGGAAGCCCATGGCGTCGCGCGTCTCGTCGGTGGCGCTGCCGACATGGGGCATCAGGAAAACGTTGGGCAGGGCTGCCAGCCGCGGATTGCCGCCGGGCTCGGTCCGGAACACGTCAAGGCCCGCGGCGAACAGAGGCCCGCGCTCGAGCGCATCGACCAGCGCATCCTCGTCGACCAGCGCGCCGCGCGCCGTGTTCACGAAGATCGAGCCCGGGCGCATCATCGAAAACGCGTCGGCGTCCATCATGCCCGTCGTCGCCGGCGTCGCAGGGCAGTGCAGCGAGATCACCTCGCAGGCGCCGAGCAGGCTCTCCAGCGTGTCGTGGAACACCGCGCCGCCGCTCGCTGCGTCGTCCAGGCGACGCCGGGCGTGGTAGTGGATCTCCATGTCGAAGCCGCGGGCGCGCCGGGCCGTCACCTGGCCGACGCGGCCCATGCCGACCACGCCGAAGCGCTTGGCCGTCACCTGGCGGCCCACCATGAAGGCGGGCGACCAGAAGTCCCACCGCCCGTCGCGCACTATGTTGTGTCCCTCGGCTCCGCGCCGGGCCGCGCTCAGCATGCAGAGCATCGCGATCTCGGCCGTGGCATCGGACAGCACGTCGGGCGTGTTGGTCACCGTCACGCCGCGTTCGGCCGCGGCCGTCAGATCGACATGGTCCACGCCGACCGAGTGGTTGGCGATGATCCGCATCCGATCGGGCAGAGCGGCGATCACGCCGGCGTCGAAGATCTCGGAATGGCAGGGCAGGACCGCGTCGACCGATTGGCAGCGCCCGACCAACTCGTCGCGGCTGAAGACGTGGTCGTCTTCGTTCAACACCACGTCGTAGTCCCGTGCTGCGCGCGCCTGCACGGCATCTGTCAGGCGGCGCGTGATCAGCAGGCTCGGCTTGGTCATTCGAGGCTCATCCGACGGTCATCTGCGGCGGTCGCATACCGCGGCACCGCCTGTCGCTCGCTCAGTCACCGTCTCGGCGCGACTTGGCGTTGCGGGCGATCTCGCGCAGGAAGTCGAACACTGCCATGCCGATCACCAGCGCGAAGATCGAGATCAGCGGGATCGAGGTCTCGCGCATGAAATCCTGGATGATGTAGAGAAACACGCCCACGCCCGACAGGGCGAGCAGCGCGAACAGGATGTCCAGCACGATCATCGGGGGTCTCCTTCGCCGGCCTCGGCTGCGGCGTTCGCCGGCGGTGTGTCGGCCGTCTCGGCGCCGGCCAGATGGGCGACCAGCCAGCGCGCCGTGCGCAGCAGCCGCGCGTCGTCGCCATGCGGCCCGACCAGCTGTACACCATAGGGCAGCCCGCCGGGCCCCGCCATCAACGGCAGGGTCACGGCCGGCAAACCGGTGAAGGACCAAAGCGAGCAGAAGGCCGGGTCGCCGGTGCTGTCGCGCCCCGGCGCCTCGCCCGTAGTGGCGGGCGTCAGCAGCGCGTCGCATTCCTCGAAGGCTTCCGACAGCGCCTCGCGGAGATGCCCCTGCGCCGACCGTGCAGCAAGATAGTCGGGCGCGGTGACCGAGCGGCCGGTGCTCAAGATCTCGGCCACGACCGGGTGCAGCTTCTCGCCACCCCGGTCCAGGTAGTGCCCCAGGTGATAGGCGCTTTCGGCTGCCATGACCGTCTTCAGCAGGTCGAAGACACCGGCCAGCGCGCTGGGTGTCGCAATGTGCTTAACCGCGGGGATCACCGAAAGCAGTTCGTCGAAGGCCGCCGGCACCCAGTCTGCCGCCCGATCCCAGGCAGGCCCCTGGAAGAAGCCGAGCACGGGTGTCATGGGCGGCTCGCCCATCGCCGTCTTGGTCAGTAGGGGTGCTATGGACCGGGCATGCGGGTCGGCGCCGTCCGGGCCGGCGAGATGCTCGACCAGGCAGGCATCCTCGACCGTGCGGGCGATCACGCCGACATGATCGGCCGCTGGCGCGAAGGGCATCACCCCGGTCGCCGGGATCGTGCCATGCGTCGGCTTGTAGCCGACGGCGCCGCAATAGGCCGCCGGCCGAACGATCGAGCCGTTGGTCTGCGTCGCGATCGCCAGTGGCACCATGCCCGCGGCCACCGCCGCCGCCGACCCGGCCGAAGACCCGCCGGGCGAGCGGGCATGGTCATGCGGGTTTGCCGTGACGCTCGGCGGATAGCTCGCAAGCTCGGTCGTGACCGTCTTGCCGACCACGATGGCGCCCATCGCCTTCAGCCGTGCCGCCACCGTCGCATCGCGCCGCGCGACGCGGCCGGTCTCGAGGATGGTGCCGCGCTCGCAGGGCAGGCCGGCCACGTCGACGATGTCCTTCACGCCGACCGGCAGGCCGTGCAGAGGCCCCAGCGGCAGGCCGTGGCGGCGATGGCGGTCCAGCGCCTCGGCCGCGCGCCTCGCCCCCTCGGCATCGACATGGGCGAAGGCACGGATCGCCCCGTCATGGGCGGCGATCCGCGCCAGGCAGGCATCGACCAGGGCGGCCGCCGACAAGGCACCACTGGCAAGCTGTGCCAGCGCCTCGCGCGCCGTCAGATCGGCCGGATCGGGCTTGGCGCCGTCAGCCATAGATCATCGTCGGCAGCCACAGATAGATGCCGGGGAAGTTGTAGACCGCGATCATCGCCATCAGGATCAGCACCAGGAAGGGCATGACCCCTTTGAAGATCTCGGTCAGCTCCACCCCGGGCGGTGCCACGCCTTTCAGGTAATAGGCCGCCATCGCCATCGGCGGCGTCAGGAACGAGGTCTGCAGGTTCAGCGCGATCAGGATGCCGAAGAACAACGGGTCGATATCGAAGAACGGCAGCAGCGGCAGGAAGATCGGCACGAAGATGATGATGATCTCCGACCACTCCAGCGGCCAGCCCAGGATGAAGATGATCACCTGCGCCATGATCAGGAACTGCAGGGGCGTCATGTCGAGGCCGAGCACGAACTCCTCGATCAGCCCCTCGCCGCCGAGATAGGAGAACACGCTGGCGAAGGTCCAGGAGCCGACGAACATCCAGCACACCATCGCGGAGGTGCGCATCGTCAGATACACGCTCTCGCGCAGGCGATCCCAGGTCAGCGAGCGATAGGCGAGGGCCAGCAGCAGGCCGCCCAGTGCGCCCAGCGACGCCGCTTCCGAGGGCGTCGCCAGCCCGAACAGGATCGCGCCCAGCACCGCCAGGATCAGGATCGCCAGCGGGAAGAACGAGGTGATCAGCATCAGGATGATGCGCGCGATCGACAGGTTGTCGGTCTCGTCCGGCGGCGGTTTCGGCGCCAGTTGCGGCTGCAGCGCAGCGCGGCCCACGACATAGACCATGTAGAGCCCTGCGAGCAGGAACCCCGGCAGCAGGGCGCCGGCATAGAGCTGCACGATCGAGACGTTCGAGGTCGCAGCATAGACGATCAACATGATCGAGGGCGGGATCAGGATCCCGAGACACCCACCCGCACAGATCACGCCGCTCGCGAACGAGGTATTGTAGCGCGCGTTCAGCATGCTCGGCAGCGCCAGCATGCCCATCAGCGTCACGACCGCGCCGATGATGCCCGTCGCCGTCGCGAACAGGGCGCAGGTCGCCAGGGCAGCGACGGCCATCGCGCCGGGCAGACCCTTTGCGGTGACATAGAGCGTGTCGAACAGGCGGGTCACGATGTTCGCCCGCTCGACCACATAGCCCATGAACAGGAACAGCGGGATTGCCGTCAGCACGTCGTTGGCCATGACCGAATAGGTCTGGTTCACGAAAAGATCGAAGATGCGGTTGTTGAAGAACCCGCCGATATACTCGCCCCAGAGCTCGAGGCTGCCCGGCACCTCGCCGGCCGCGATCTGCTCGGGTGTGGCGTTGTTCGCCTTCTCGACCGCGCGATCATAGCCCCGCCACATCCGGTCGCCGTCGAAATAGGCGTAGTAGCCGAACAGCACCGCCATCGCCATCAGGGTGAAGGCGACGGGAAAGCCAAGGAAGATGCTGAGGATGAACAGCACCAGCATCAGGATGGCGACTTGCGGTTCGGTCATCCGTTCACTCCGCTAGGCGCCGTTTCATGAGCGCGTATTGTCTTGGTCTTGGTTGGAGGGAGCGGCAGAGCCACCGCAGCGCCGGACCGCTCGGAGGCATCGAGGCTCCCCAACGCGCGATGCATCCGCCTGTGCCCTGGGCGACTTGGGCTCACGCGTCGTCTCCCGGGTGGCGCTCGTTCCTCCAACTCCGGCCCTCGAACTCGTCGACGGAAGCCTCGCGCGTCTCGACCGTGGGCGTGGGCGTGGGTGCGGGCTTGGGCGCGGGTGCCGCGCCGCCCAGTCCCTTCGCCGCCGCCTCGCGCAGCATCTTGTCTTCCAGCTCCTCGACCTCTTCCTGGTGGCTCAGCCATTCGCCGGTGCGGATCGCCAGGATGCAGCGCATGACCTGCGCGATCCCCTGCAGGAACAGCAGTACGCCCGCGGCCACGATGATCGTCTTGAACTGGAAAATCGGCATGCCCGCCGGCGACATCACCGACACCTCGGTGAAGCGGATCGAACGCTCGGCGTATTTCCAGCCCGCGAAGATCAGCGCAAGCACGCCGGGGAAGTAGAAGATGAAGAACAGCACCATCTCGACGCGGGCCTGCGTCTTCACCGACCACAGCCGATAGAGGAAATCGCCGCGCACATGGGCGTTGGTCGCCAGCGCATAGGCGCCGCCCATCATGAAGAGCGAGCCGTACATCATGTAGCTGAGGTCGAACGCCCAGGACGTCGGCGCGTTGAACAGATAGCGCGAGAACACCTCGAAGCTGACGCCAAGGGTCATCACCACGATCAGCCAGGCAAAGGCCTTACCGAAGGCGGCATTCAGCCGGTCGATCATGTGGATGGTGCCGATCATCTCGCCGCCTCCCGCCGTCGCATTGTATCGTGTCGCCGCGCCCGGCCGGCCGCGACATCCGGCGCAGGACGCTCAGATCCCGTATGCCCAGCGCCACGCGACGTGAACGGGACGCCGCCCGCCGGTTATGGGTCGTCGTGCCCCCGGCCCATCCAGGCATCAGAGCGGATGCTGAGCTGGGCCGGACAGCCGTGATCGACCGGCGAGCGTTCCCACCGGCCGAGGGGTTGGAGCATTCCGCGACGCCCTTGGCAATCCTGAGCCGCTACCGGGGCACTGCGATTGTGCAGCATCCCGGCGCCGGTCCCGAAGTCGGATGGGCTCCGCGGCAGGCCCACGGGCCGATCGGCGTACCGATCAGAACGCGGGCAGTTTGCCGGGGAAGTAGTGGTTGTAGGCGAGCTTGTAGTCGGCCGCGTTCAGCAGGTCGTAGTAGGCACAGCGCTCGCACCACGTCTTCTGGCTCTCGACGACGCGGTTGAAGTACTCGTCCTGCGTCAGGTCTTCCAGCACCGTGTCCCAGGCGCCGAGCTGCTCCTCCAGGATCGACTGTGGCGTCCGGTAGACGTTGACCTCGTCCTCGGTCTCCAGCTTCACGAGATCGGCCGAGTACTTGTCCATGGCGAGGCCGTAATTGGCGGTGTTGGCCGCCTCGGCCGCGTATTCCAGGATCGCCTGCTGCTCTTCGCTCAGGTCCTCGAACACGTCACGGTTGAAGATGATCTCGAAGAACTCCGCCGCCTGGTGGTAGCTCGACATGTGGTAGTGCTTTGACACGTCCTGCGCGCCGAACTGACTGTCCGAGGTCGGGTTGTTGAACTCGAACGCGTCGATCACGCCGCGCTCGAGCGCCGGGACGATCTCGCCACCCGGAAGCTGGGTCACGGCGACGCCCGCCTGCTGCATGACGTCCGCTG
>JBCCSW010000170.1:0-8685 GCA_039199465.1 Pseudomonadota bacterium | reverse complement strand
TCTCGGACAGGTGGGTCTGCAGGTGGCAGCCCGGATGCGCGGCGACGAGCGCGCCGGCGGCGTCCAACTGCGCCGGGGTCGAGGTGATGGCGAAGCGCGGCGTGATCGCATAGCCGAGCCGCCCGTGGCCGTGCCAGCGCGCAATGAGCGCGGCGCTGTCGTCATGGGCCGATTGCGCGGTGTCGGTCAGGCCCTCGGGCGCGTTGCGGTCCATCATGACCTTGCCGCCGATCATGCGAAGCCCGCGCCGCGCCGCCGCGTCGAAGAACGCATCGGTCGAGGCCCGATGGACCGAGCAGTAAACGACAGCCGTCGTCGTCCCATGGGCCAGCAGCATGTCGAGGAACAGCCCGGCGATGCGCGCGGCATGCGCGGGATCCTCAAACCGCATCTCGGCCGGGAAGGTGTGGTCGTTCAGCCAGTCCAAGAGCTCGGCCGCATAGGACGCAACCACCTGCGCCTGGGGCATGTGAAGATGCGTGTCGATGAAGCCCGGCAGGACCAGGTGCGGCCGGTGGTCGATCACCTCGACACCCGGTGGCGCCCGACGGGCCACAGCGTCGAACGGGCCTCGGTCGGCGATCAGACCGCGGCTGAGCAGCACGGCGCCGTCGCTCTCGTAGAACGCCGCGGCGGTGTCGCCCGGCCCCTCGGGCCGTCGGTCGAAGGACAGCAGGCGTCCGCGGATCAGGCGCGCCGTCATCTCAGCGGGTCGCGTTCTCGTACCAGGTCACGATGGCCTGGCGCTCGGGCGCTTCCATGTAGGTCAGGTTGCCCGGCGGCATCGCATGGCTGCGCCCGGCCTGCAGATAGATCTCTCGGGCATGCGCCAGGATGGCGGCGTCGGTATCCAGCATCACGCCCTTCGGCGCGACGGCGATGCCGTCCCAGAAGGGCTCGGCCGCATGGCACATCGCGCAGCGGCCCAGCATGGTTAGTTGCACGTCCTCGAACTCCGGCGCCGTGGCGAGGCGCTGCTCCAGCGGCGTCAGCCTCGACGGATCCTCGGCCGGCATCTCGCGCGGCACGGTCGAGAGGCCCGTGATCGCCAGGAACAGCGCCGCCGTAGCCCCCCACGTCCACCAAAGCTGCTGCCCGGTCGCGTGCAGGGTGTTGAAGAAATGCCGGATCGTAACGCCCATCAGGAACACGAGCGCGGCGATCAGCCAATTGTACTCGGTCGCGAAGGCCAGCGGGTAGTGGTTCGACAGCATGAGGAACAAGACGGGCAGCGTCAGGTAGTTGTTGTGGATCGAGCGCTGCTTGGCCATCAGCCCCAATCCGGCCGCGGGCGTCCGCCCGGCCTTGAGATCGGCGACGACGATCTTCTGGTTCGGGATGATGATGAAGAACACGTTCGCCGACATGATCGTCGCCGTGAACGCCCCCAGATGCAGCAGCGCTGCCCGGCCCGAGAAGACCTGCGCATAGCCCCAGGCCATCACCACCAGGATGGCGTAGAGCAGCAGCATCAGCCGCGTGTTGTCCGTCCCCAGCGCCGACTTGCAGAGCGTGTCATACATCAGCCAGCCGAGGCCGATCGAGGCGAGCGAGATCGCGATCGCCGCCGATGACGGGATGTCCAGCACCGTGCGATCGACCAGATAGAGATCGGCGCCCACATAGTAGACGATAACCAACAGCGCGAAGCCCGACAGCCAGGTGGCATAGCTCTCCCATTTGAACCAGGTCAGCCGGTCGGGCATCGCTTCGGGCGCGATCATGTATTTCTGGATGTGGTAGAAGCCGCCGCCATGCACCTGCCACGCCTCGCCATGCACGCCGTTCGGCATGCCGGCACGGCCGCGCAGCCCCAGATCGAGCGCGATGAAGTAGAACGACGAGCCGATCCAGGCGATGCCGGTGATGACGTGCAGCCACCGGACCGCGAAGCTCACCCACTCCCACATCATCGGCATGCTGCTCATGCGGCGATCCCCGAAAATCCGCCGGCACCCTGCCCGCGCCCGTTCGCAACGGGAAGCGGCGCAATCGGCCGATCTCTTTCAAGCAAATCTTGAGAATGGTAACGGGATGAATGGCCTATCTCGCCAATATCCGCGTCTTCGTGCGCGTCTACGAGCTCGGCAGCCTGTCGGCCGCCGGGCGTGACCAGCGCCTGTCGCCCGCCGTCGTCTCGAGCCGGCTGAAGGAGCTGGAGAAGCATCTCGGCGTGCGGCTTTTCAACCGCACGACCCGCAGCCTGACCCCGACAGAGCATGGGCGGCTGTTCTATGACGGCGCCAAGCGCATCGTCGCCGCCGTCGGGGAGGCGGAGGCCGCTGTCGCCGAGATCTCGCAGAACCCGCGCGGCACGATCCATGTCGCGGCGCCGCTCGGCATCGGCCGACGGATCATTGCGCCGATGGTCCCGGCCTTCAACGACCTCTACCCCGAGATCGAGGTCCGGCTGCGCCTCTCGGACCGGCGCATCGACCTGACGGCCGAGGGGATCGATGCCGCCTTCCGGCTGGGCGTCTTGGAGGACTCGACCCTGCGCCTGCGCGCCATTGCGGAGTGTCGTCGGGTGCTGTGCGCCGCGCCCGACTACCTCGACCGGCACGGCATGCCGTCGGGCATCGACGACCTGACCGAACGGCACGCCTGCCTGTTGCTGCGCTATCCCGGCTCGCAGGAGTACTATTGGCTGCTGGCCACGTCCGATGGCGTGCAGCGGGTCGAGGGGTCGGGCCGCTTCGACTGCGACGACGGCGACGTGCTGACCGACTGGGCGCTGGCGGGCCGCGGCATCGTGAGCAAACCGCTGTTCGAGGTGGCTAATTTGATCGCCGCAGGGCGCCTCGTCGAGGTGCTGCCCGACATGCCGCCGCTGCCGGTGACGCTGGCCTGCCTCTATCCGCACAAGCGCCTGCAGGACCCGAAGCTGCGCCTCTTCATCGACTTCATGGCCGAGCAGTGCCGCCGGCGTATCGCCGAGATGCTGGCCGCGCATGGTGGCGAGGACAGCGCGCCGGTCACGCCCAGGCATGCCGCCCTGCCCCAGCGCTGACCGGCGCGCTCTCGGCTGCTGCATCGCCAAGGCGCGCCATCACCTAGGCCGCCACGAAGCTCGCGATCGCGGCGGGACGTTTCTCGCGCGTGCCGTGCCCGCCGATCGGGCAGACCAGCGGGGCCGCGACGACCGTGTCACCCTCGCGTCTCAGCCACCCCTCGAACGCCGCGCGCTTGCTGCGCGAGCCGATCAGGCCGACATAGGCGGCATCACCGCGGGCCAGCGCCTCGCGGGCGATCAGGAAGTCCGTGGCGTGGTCGTGAGTCATCACGATGAAAGCGGCGCCCGGCGACGCCGCGCGCACCACCGCCTCGGGCAGCGGCGTCAGCACTGTCTCGACTGCCGCGGGCGCCGCTGCCAGCAGATCGGCCCGACTGTCCACCAGCACCGCACGCACCGGCAGCAGGCTCAGCGCACGGGCCAGCGCCCGGCCCACATGCCCCACACCGAACACATGGACGGCGGGCCGCGCTGCGATGTCGGCGGCGTGGTCGGCGTGCAGTGCCGCCCGAGCGGCCTCGTCCAAGCGCCTGATCGACAGGGTGACGCGCCCACCGCAGCACTGCCCGATCTCGGGGCCGAGCGGCATGGTGAGGTCAAGCCCGTCGCCGCCCTCGGCCAGCATGGCACGGGCGGCGGCGATGGCGCGATGCTCCAGCGCGCCGCCGCCTATGGTTTCGAACTCGGCCTCCGGCGCGACCAGCATCCAGGTGCCGGCATCGCGCGGCGCAGATCCCTCGACCCGCTCGACGGTGATCCGCGCCACGCCCGGCGATGCGGCGAGGAATAGAGGCAGATCGCCATCGCCGGTCATGGCGCACCCCGCAGCAGCTCCACCGCCATCAGCACCCGCTCGGGCGTCGCCGGGGTGTCGAGGCGCGGACACTCGCGGTAGGCCGCCACGCTGGCCACGGCCATCGACAACGCCTCGAGAACCGAGATCGCCAGCATGAAGGGCGGCTCGCCGACCGCCTTGGAACGCCGGATCGTCGGCTTGGCGTTCTCGGACCAGTCGGCCAACGCCACGCGGAAGTCCCGCGGTACATCCGAGGCGAGCGGGATCTTGTAGGTCGAGGGCGCATGGGTCCTGAGGCGCCCCTCATCGTCCCACCACAGCTCCTCGGTCGTGAGCCAGCCCATGCCTTGCACGAAGGCGCCCTCGACCTGGCCGCGGTCGATCGCCGGGTTCAGCGAGCGCCCGACGTCGTGCAACAGGTCGACACGCTCGACCTGGTACTCGCCGGTCAGGGTGTCGACCGCGACCTCGGACACTGCCGCGCCATAGGCGAAATAGTAGAACGGCTTGCCCTGCCCCTTGGCCCGGTCCCAGTGGATCTCGGGCGTCTTGTAGAAGCCCGCCGCCGAAAGCTGGACACGCGCGTGATAGGCGAGGTCGATGAACCGGCCGAAGCCCATCCACTCATCGCCGAGGCGCACGCCGCCACCGTCGAAGGCCACCTGGAACCGCTCCAGCCCGAAGTGATCGCAGGCGAAGGCGGTCAGCCGTTGCTTGATCTGTCGCGCCGCGTCTGCCGCCGCCATGGCGTTGAGATCAGATCCCGATGACGCCGCCGTGGCCGAGGTATTGGGCACCTTGCCCGTCGAGGTCGCCGTGATCTTGACCGCCGCCAAGTCGACGCCGAACTCCTCGGCCAGCACGGCGGCGACCTTGATGTTGAGGCCCTGCCCCATCTCGGTGCCGCCATGGTTCAGATGGATCGAGCCGTCGCGATAGACATGCACCAGCGCGCCCGCCTGGTTGTACCAGGTCGCCGTGAACGAGATCCCGAACTTCACCGGCGTCAGCGCGATGCCGCGGCGAATGACCGGGCTGTCGCGGTTCGCTTCGATGATCGCGGCACGCCGGCGGGAATAGTCGGCGCTGGTCTCCAGCTCGGCCACCAGGCGTGCGATGACGCAATCCTCGACCCGCTGGTGATAGGGCGTCACGTCCCTCCCGGGGCGATAGAAGTTGGCCTTGCGGATCTCCAGCGGATCGCGACCCAGGGCGTAGGCGATCTCCTCGACGATCCGCTCGGCGCCGACCATGCCCTGCGGCCCGCCGAAGCCGCGAAAGGCGGTGTTCGACACGGTGTTGGTGCGCAGCGGTTTCGAGGTCAGGCGGACGGCCGGGTAGTGATAGCAGTTGTCGGCGTGGAACAGCGCGCGGTCGGTTACCGGGCCCGACAGATCGGCCGAGAAGCCGCAGCGCGCGGCATAGGACGCGTCGACCGCATGGATACGGCCGGTCTCGTCGAAGCCCACGTCATAGCGGACCCGGAAGTCGTGCCGCTTGCCTGTGGCGATCATGTCGTCGTCGCGGTCGGGCCTGATCTTGACCGCGCGACCCCAGCGCTTGGCCGCCAGCGCCGCAACCGCGGCGAACAGGTTGCCCTGTGTCTCCTTTCCGCCGAAGGCACCGCCCATGCGGCGGACCTGCACCGTCACGGCATTGGCGGCGATGCCGAGCACCTGCGCCACCATGAGCTGCACCTCGGTCGGGTGCTGGGTCGAGGAGAAGACGGTGACGTCGTCGTCCTCACCCGGCACCGCCATGGCGATCTGCCCTTCGAGGTAGAAGTGATCCTGCCCGCCGATCGTCATGGCACCGGACAGCCGATGGGGTGCGGCGCCCAGCGTCGCCTCGACATCGCCGCGGGCCAGCGTCAGCGGCTCGGTGACCATGGTGCCACCCGCAGCCTCGGCCGCGTCGATACTCAGCAGGGCGGGCCTATCGCGATAGCGGATCGCCGCCTTCTGCGCAGCGCCGCGGGCGGCATCGCGGCTCTCGGCGATCACGGCAAAGATCGGCTGGCCATGAAACTGGACGGCGGTGTCGGCAAACACCGGATCGTCGCCCTTGCCGGTCGGGCTGACGTCGTTCTCACCCGGGATATCGGCGGCGGACAAGACGCCGATCACGCCCGGGCATGCGCGGACTGCCGACATGTCGATATGCAGAATCTCAGCATGGGCGCGGGTCGAGAGGCCGAGATAGGCGTGCAGCGTACCGGCCGGCTCGGCCATGTCGTCGACATACTCGGCGGTGCCCAGAACGTGTTTCTCGGCGCTGTCGTGGCGAACCGAACGGGCCCCGGCGGGCAGGATGCGCGTCTCGCGGTTCATCGCGGGCCCGTCACGCCGCGCCGCGCTCTGGCAGACGGGCAGCGGCGGCGTCGCTGTGCTCCAGATACAGCCGTGTAAGCAGGTTGCGTGCCACCGCCGCGCGGTATTCGGCCGAGGCACGCCAGTCGCTGATCGGCGCGAAATCCTCGGCGAAGGCGGCGCCTGCGGCCATCGCGCTCGCCTCGCTCCATGGCCTGCCGATCAGCGCCGCTTCCACCGCCCGCGCGCGCCGCGGCGTGGCCGCCATGCCGCCGAAAGCGATGCGCGCGGCACTGACGATACCGTTCGACAGGGTCAGCTGGAACGCACCGCAGACTGCCGAGATGTCCTCGTCGCGTCGCTTCGAGACCTTGTAGGCGGCGCAAATGGCATCGGGCGCGGGCTTGGGGATGCGGAGCGCGGCGACGACCTCGCCTGGGCGGCGATCCTGCCGGCCATAGGCAATGAAGAAGTCCTCCAGCGCCAGAACGCGCCGGCCCTCGGCGCTCATCAGCACCACCTCGGCACCCAGCGCGATCAGCGGCGGCGGGGTGTCGCCGATCGGCGAGCCGTTGGCGACGTTGCCGCCGACCGTGCCCATGTTGCGCACCTGCCGGCCGCCGATGCGATGCCAGTAGGCGGCGAGGAACGGGAACTCTGCCGCGACCACCGCCTCCATCTCGGCATAGGTCACGCCGGCGCCGATGGTGATGTCGACCTCGCCGATCTCAACTGACCGCAGCGCTTCCAGATGCCCGATGAAGACCGCGGGCGAGATCGCTCGCCGCTCCTTCGTGACCCAAAGCCCGACATCGGTCGCGCCGGCGATCACGGTCGCGTCCGGTTCCTCCGCCATCACGGCGGTCAGATCGTCCAGATCCGCCGGCAGGATGGCGCGCTCGCCACCGCGAGCGAGTTCAACGCGCCCGTCGCCCCGCATCTCGGCCAGCCGTGCCGCAACCGCCGCGCGCCCCTTCACAAGGGGGTCGGCCGCCTGGCCGCCCTGCTGCGCCGCCGCCTCGGCCGCGCGCAGGATCGGCGCATAGCCCGTGCAGCGGCAGAGATTGCCCTGCAGCGACGTCTCGATCGCGTCGGCATCTGGGGCGGGGTCGTCGAGCCAGAGGCCATAGAGCGACATCACAATGCCGGGCGTGCAGAACCCGCATTGCGCGCCATGGCAATCGACCATCGCCTGCTGCACCGGATGCAGCGCGCCGGCCCTGCCCAGATGCTCGATGGTAACGACATGGCAGGCATGGAGCGACGGCATCAGGCGGATGCAGGCGTTGACCGTCTCATAGACCAGCCCCTGCGGCGCGAGGCGACCGACCAGCACCGTGCAGGCGCCGCAGTCACCCTCGGCACAGCCCTCCTTCGTGCCGCGCAGCCGGGCGTCGAGGCGCAGGTAGTCAAGCAGCGTGTCGGACGGCGCCACGCCATCCAGCGCAACCGCACGGTCGTTCAGCAGGAACCGCAGGGTCTCAGTCACCGCTGCCACCGCTCAGCTCCCGCGATAGGTGGAGTAGCCATAGGGCGAGAGGAGCAGCGGCACATGATAGTGGCTTGCCGGATCGTCGATGCCGAAGCGCACTGGGACCAGGTCGAGGAAGGGCACCGGGGGCACCGTCGCGCGGCCCGCGCGCAGGTAGTCGCCGGCATGGAAGACAAGCTCGTAGATGCCCGAGCGCAGCGCCTCGCCGCTCAACAGCGGCGCATCCGTGCGCCCGTCCGCATTGGTCGCGACGCTCGTCAGCGTCTCGCGCCCGTCGGCGTCGATCCGATGCAGATCGATGGCGACGCCCGCCGCAGGAGTGCCCTGCGCGGTGTCCAGAACATGCGTTGTCAGGCGCCCGCTGCCGCTCATTTCGCCTCGTCCGGCCGCATGGTGCAAAAACGCGGCATCGCCCATGCATCATTGCAACGATGCTGCCGGAAAAGAATGCAGCCAGCCGACAAGCACTGTCAAAATTTTCCTGAAAATGCGCGCGTTGTCGCGTGCTAGCGTCCCTGCGCCGTCCTCTGCCTCTCCGGAGCCCCGATGCCCTATCCCCGCGACCTGCACGGCCATGGCGCGACGCCGCCCGATCCGCGCTGGCCGGGCGATGCCAGGATCGCGGTGCAGATCGTCGTGAACTACGAAGAGGGTGGCGAGAACTGTCTGCTGCACGGCGATCCGGCCTCGGAGGCGTTCCTGTCCGAAATCGTGGGCGCCCAGCCCTGGCCCGGGCAGCGGCACTGGAACATGGAGACGATCTACGAATACGGCGCGCGCGCGGGCTTCTGGCGGCTGCATCGCCTGCTGAGCGCGGCCGGCGTCCCGGCGACGGTGTTCGGCGTCACCACGGCGCTGGCCCGCGCGCCCGCCCAGGTCGCCGCCATGCGCGCGGCCGGTTGGGAAATCGCCAGCCATGCCATGAAGTGGATCGAGTACAAGGACCATAGCCCCGAGGACGAACGCGCCGAGATGCTGGAGGCCATTCGCCGGCACACCGCAATCACGGGCACAGCACCACGCGGCTGGTACACCGGACGCTGCTCGATCAACACCGTCGAGATCGCCTCGGCGC
>JBCCSW010000169.1:0-8771 GCA_039199465.1 Pseudomonadota bacterium | reverse complement strand
TGCTCGACGAGCCGACGGCCAGTCTCGACCCGGCATCCACGGCGGCGGTCGAGCGCATTATCGCCGCATCGCGGGATGAGGGGCGGAAGGTCGTTCTCGTGACCCATGATCCGGGCCAGGCACGGCGGCTGGCCGACGACGTCGCCTTTTTGCATCGGGGAAAGCTGGTCGAACATCGCCCTGCAGTGTCGTTCCTGGCCGCGCCGCAGTCGGTCGAGGCGGCTGCTTTCCTCGATGGTCGACTTGCCCTCTGATCGCGTATCGACGGTGCGGTGGCGCTGCCGGCATGCGGGTGCCGAAACGGCGCAGACTCGAGCCTGCATTGCGGCGCTGATTGCCGCGGCATTCGGCCTGGCACCGTCGTTCTCGCCCGCCGGCGATGGATCGATCATCGTACAGTCGACGACATCGACCGCGAACGCAGGTCTCTATGATCACCTGTTGCCCCTGTTTCATCGGGCGACGGGCATCCGCGCCCATGTCGTCGCGGTCGGCACGGGCCAGGCGATCCGCAACGCCCGAGCGTGCGACGGCGACGTGCTCGTCGTCCATGCGAGAGCGGCTGAGGACGCTTTCGTGGCCGACGGCTACGCGAAAGCGCGCCACGACCTCATGTACAACGACTTCATCATCGTGGGCCCGGTCGCCGATCCTGCCGGTGTCGCCCGGATGGCCGACGCCACCGACGCCCTAGCCCGCATCGCGGAGTCTGACGCGACCTTCGCCTCGCGTGGCGACCTATCGGGCACCCATAGCAGGGAAAAGGCCCTGTGGGCGGCATCGGGCATCGACCCTACCGGCTCCTCGGGACGGTGGTATCGCGAGATGGGGTCCGGAATGGGCGCCACGCTGAATGCGGCGATCGGGATGGAGGCCTATACACTCACCGATCGGGCGAGCTGGGTCGCCTTCGGCAACAAGGCCGACTTCGTCGTCCATGTCGAGGGCGACCCGGCGCTGCTGAACCAGTACGGCGTGCTGGCCGTCAGCCCCTCGGCTTGTCCGTCAGCCAATGTCGAGGACGGCGCGACCTTCGTCGACTGGCTGCTGTCGTTCCAGGGGCAGGCTGCCATCGCAGCTTTTCGGGTGGACGGGGTCCAGCTGTTCTTCCCCAATGCCAAGGGCGGGTCGTAATCGGCCGTGCGGCAGCGGGCGGGGACGCCATGAGATGGCATCGTGAGCTCGGCCGTCTCAGCACTCTCGGCCGCGATGATCCTCGCCCCGATCTGCCATGCCGAAGACCGAGCGCTGCCTAAGCCTGCTGTCTTCAGCCCCACCGAGCGCGGCGAACGCCTTTTTAGGCACGGTAGCGCTCCGCAGGCCGAGGATCGGCGCCGACCGAGGGTAGGTCGTGATCTGAAGACCGATCCGCAGATGTGTCGAGGGCTTAACCACGTTGCAATCGTTGTCGCCCACACCGATGCGCGGACAGCGTCGAACTGATCGGGCGGATAGGCACGATGAAAAGCGAGCCTCGCAGCAGCACTTCACGTCTCGGATCAGCACTGTCGCGGTTCCTGTTGGGGCGGGCAAAGGCAGCCGACCGGGGGTATGCGCGCGCGGACATGGCCGGTGCGCATGGCTCGGCGACGATGCGCCAGGGTGCGCGATCAGCGACGCCCGCGCCACCGTCGCCCTATCCGCTGGACCACGCTCCGGGTCCTGAGGACCCGTACGCTGGGCTGCGCGGCACGCGGATCCTTTTCGACGGCGTTCTGAAGGGCGACTACAGCCTTGCCATCGTCAATCGGCAGCTGGCGCGCGCCCTGCTGCAGGCCGGGGTCGACCTCGTCCTGCACAGTGGAGAGGACGACTTGGCGAGCGACGCTGCGCTCACGGCCATGCCGGACGTGAACGCGCGCCTCGTTGCTCGGCGACCGACGGAAGCCGTCGATCTGCATCTCCGCAATACCTGGCCGCCCCAGGCCGACGACATGCAGGGCAGCGTCAACGCCTATGTGTGCTTCGCCTGGGAAGAGAGCACCGTGCCGCGGGCGATGGTGAACCACTTCAACGCGCATCTCGACCTGTTGATGGTGACCTCGCACTTCGTCGCCGATGCCTTTCGCCGATCGGGCCTGCGCATCCCGGTCGACGTGGTCGGCAACGGCGTCGACCACCTGACCGTGGGCGCGGGCGACACGGCTCGACCGACACAACCTGCCGACGGACCGCGGCGCATCCTGCACGTCTCGTCCTGCTTTCCTCGAAAGGGCGCCGATGTCCTCGTAGAGACCTTTGCTGCCAATTTTACCCCGAAGGACGATGTCGAACTGGTGATCAAGACCTTCGACAACGCGCACAACACGATCGACGACCATGTTGAGGCGGCGCGTCTGGCGCATCCTGAGGCGGCACCGATCACCGTCCTTAAGCAGTCGATGACCGATGCCGCGCTGCGCGACCTGATGCGGTCAAGCGCGGCGCTTGCCGCCCCATCACGAGGTGAGGGTTTTGGCCTTCCGCTCGCAGAGGCGACGATGCTGGGTGTCCCCGTCGTCACGACGGGTTACAGCGGACAGGCGGATTTCTGCACCGACCGGACCGCCTGGCTTGTCGACTACCGGTTGGAGCAGTCATCCGCCCATGTCACTGCCGGCGACGGCGCGCTCTGGGCCGAGCCGGATCCGACCGACCTGGCACGCACCCTAAGATCAGCGCTGGGTCAGCCAGACGACGCCAGGTGCCGCGTTGAGGCGGGACAGAGCCTTCTCAGCCGCCATTTCACATGGTCGCGCGTCGCCCGCCGGGTCGCGCTTGCACTCGGGCGTTGGCAGCGTCGCCCTGCCCCTGCAGCGGGTCGTATAGCCGACGTCGACCTCGTCAGTTCATGGAACCAGACCTGCGGCATCGCCACCTACGCCTCACATCTGTTCTCGACCGAGGCGCTGTCACCGCGCCTGCGCCACGTCCATGCGCGCCGCCTCAACGACGACGATGTCGAGATCGACGCCCGGCAGGATATCGGCGTCAGCCGATCCTGGGGGTTTGATCGCGAGGCCCTGCACGCCTTGGCCTCCGACCTCGTCGCATCGCGGGCGCCTATTCTGTGGCTGCAACACCATCCCGGCCATTTTTCCGATGCCGATATGACGGCGCTTTGCGATGCGCTGGCGCCCGTTGAACACGCAGCGCGGGTGATCACGCTGCACAACGCCCGCGAAACACTCGATCAGCCCGGGCGCTGGCTCGCGTCCTTTGATGTCGTCATCGTCCATACCGACGCAGATCGGGCCCTGCTTGCGGCGCGAGCCGACAACGCCGTTGCCGTCATCCCGCATGGCATTCCATCGGCGCCCGCGGACCATCAGCCAGATCCTCGGCACGTCACCGTGGGCATGTTCGGGTTCTTGTACCCGCATAAGAACGTGCCTTTGCTTTTGGAGGCGGTTGCGATCGCCTCGACGTATGAACCGCGGCTGAGGCTGAGGCTGCTCACCTGCGCGCGGAACGACACGGTATCGCTGAAGGAGCGCTCCAGGGTCGAAGCGACAATCGCTGCCCTCAACCTCGACGACAGGGTCGAGGTCGATTTTCGGTTCTTGGACGAAGAGACCATCCGGGCACGCCTGTCAGGCTGTGACCTGATCTGCTTTCCTTATGGTCCGTCATCTGAATCAGCCACCGGCGCGGCCCGGATCGCGTTGTCGCTGGACCGACCCATCCTGTGCTCGACCTCCGACGTGCTGTCCGACATCCGTCCATACGCCCTAGGCATCCCAAAGCTCGACCGCGAAACGCTGGCAGAGGCGCTGATCGTGCTTTCGGGCAGCGTCAGGCTCCGTGATCTACGGGCTTTGGAACGCCGCAACGTCGTGGCGAAGCACTGTTACGAGCATATCGGCGCTCAGCATGCGCGTCTGCTCGACCGCGTGACGGGGCGCGTCGCCGATGCCGCTTGAACTGTCCGCGCCCCCCGCAGGCTCGACCACCGCGAGCGTGGGCGCACTCACGACTGCCGACTTTCTGCTGGGTCCGGAAGCCTTCGTCATGCGCTGCTCGGAACTCGCCGCGGAGGTCGGCGCAGCCGACAGTATCGCGCTGGACGCCGGTGAGCGCACCCGCCTTATCGCGGCAATCCGATCGGGGCGATCCCGCCTTGAGGTCGCACGGGCCGTTCTTGGCAACGCTGCCGGCCCCCTTCCGCCATCGCCGGCCCGTGCGCTTGGCCGTGAATGGGACAGCTTTGCCGTGGTGGAACTGCTAGAGCGTTTCGCGCCGGACGACGATGTGCGGTTTGCCGAGCAGGTCTTCGAACAGCTGCTCGGTCGTCGCCCATCGCAGATCGAAGCGCTGGAGGCTCGCTTCGACCTCGCCAGCGGCGACATAGACCGCCGCACGATGATCGCGCGGGTCGCGGCCATGAACCCGCACTGCCGACTCTCACGCGTAACGCATGAACCCAAGGGCGACCGGGGCGCAAACGTGAACCCTCACTCTACGCGCGACGTAAGCAGTGCGATGATCGGGCACGATGGCAGGGAACAGGTGCTCATCGCCCGGTGTCATCCGGATCTTGGGTGGTTGATCGGGGCGGACATCGAGTGTCGCGGCGTATTGGGCCCCCAACATGCCGAAGCACCGCTTTCGCAGGTTCCGGAGGGCTGGATTCTGACGGGACCAAAACGGACCCTGAAAGCTGGGAGATGGGATCTGGCCGTCGATCTGGTGCAGCCCGGCAATGCTCAAATCACCCTCGATATCGTCGCGAATTCTGGTTTGGACACATTGCTTTCACTTGATCTGATTGGCCCTGCCCTGATGACCGTGGGCTTCGATGTGGCGGTGTTCCACCATTTCCTAGAGATCCGGATCAACAAGCCCCGCCAAGCCGACGAGCTTCATCAGCTGAAACTAAGGCGGCTCGCCCTGGAGTTGGCAGCGTGACGCTCGCCGCCTGCGAGATGACGCCTGCAGACGCAGCCCTCAGCCGAAGCACCGCCGGGCTGGCATCGCTTCACGAAGCGGCCGCCCATGCGCGGCATGGTGGTGACTGGACGGGGGCGGCGTGTGCGTATCGCGCAATCCTTGCAGCCGACCCGAGCGAGGTTGCGTTGCAGGTACAGCTTGGGCACGCCCTGAAGGAAAGCGGCGACTTTGACGGGGCTGAATACGCGTACCGGACCTACCTCGCCGCAGCCGCAGACGACCCCGATATCCGCCTTCAGTTGGGCCATCTAGAGCGGGTGCGCGGCAACTTCGAGCAAGCCCGTGCATGGTACGAGAACGCGGTCGGTCTTGCGGCGGAGGCCAGCCCGGTGTCCGTCGAGGCGCGACGCGGGCTTGAGGCGGTCGAGCATGCAGGACTGGATGAGCGACGCCGCGATGCGCTGGCTCTGACGGATGCCGGGCGCTTCGCCGAGGCGCGCGTCCTGCTGGAGAGCCTCGTGGACGGCGACGGCCAAGAAGAGCTATCGGGCATTCTCGGCAACACCGCGAAGGAGCTCGGCGACCTCGACGCGGCGGCAGTGTATTACGCCCGTTTCGAGGCATTTGCCGAGGGGCGGGACGAGTGCCAGCGCGCGACGGCCGCGCTACAGCTTGGGCATCTGGCGAAGATCCGTCGCAACTACCTGGAGGCGATCTTTCAGTTCGACGCCGCCAAGGCCCTCATCCACACCCGTACCGATGCCGAGGGGATGATCGCCGAGGCCGAGCGCGAGATTGCGCTCTGCCTGCAGCAAATCACCGGCGCCGTCATGCTCTGGCCCGTCAGATGAGGGGATGCACCGCCAATCGGCTGCGCCCGTTCAACGCAAGCGGTGCGACGGAGACGCGGCCATGACCGGGCCGGCACTCAAGATCTACGGCGAGCGCAACTCCGGCACGAATTTCGTCGAGCAATTGGTGAAGCTGAACCTCCCGCTAAAGGTCATTCCCAACATACCCGATGTGCCTGAGGCCTTGAGGGTACGGGCGCGAGCCCACCGGATGCCCTGGACATGCCGCCGAGCCTATATCGAGGCCGCGTGGGACCAGATTGCTCTACGGCATGATGGCGCCTGCCTCGGCTGGAAGCATCGGCTTCTCACCGGTGTCGAGTTGCAGCGGTATGCAGCGTCAACAGACGGAGCGGTGCGCTTCGTTGCCGTGACCCGCAACCCGGTTTCATGGGCACGGTCGATGCACCGCAATCCCTTCCACGCATTGGCGCCCATCGATCCCGATTTCTCGGCCTTCCTCCGCCGGCCCTGGCTGGGCGTCGCGCGCGAGCGGCTCGACGATCTGCTGTTACCAACGCCCATCGCGCTTTGGCGCTTGAAGATCGGCGCGTATCGCCAGCTCAGTCAGGCCGGACAGATAGCGCTGATCCGGTATGAGGACGCGTTGACCGATCCCGAAGCCGTCATCTCAAAGCTCGCCACCCTGACCGACCTTCCGCCGCCGTCGGAGATCCGACTGCCAGAGGGCAATGCGCGACGCTTCAGCAAGGACGACCGGGGCTATGCCGACTATGTCCGCGCCTTCGACCGCACGGCGATCCTGGAGAGCGTGGCGCCCGATGATCTGACGTTCATCCTCGAGGCGGCGGGGAACGATCAGGTCGCCGCGCTCTATCCCGACCTGTTCGAGACCCAAGCCGTGCCCGTCTGACCTGCCGACCGTCGCCGGTGTCCAGTATCCCCGGATCCTCGCGCGCGTCCCCGGCCAGGGCCGTCGAACAATCCGCCTAGGGTGCGGACTCACATGCGGGCACGCGAAATGCGGATCGGTGCGATCTTGACGGCCGCGAGGAAGCGGTCGGGTCGGCGGTCGCCGCCTATGGCAATGCCTCGAGACCGCTTTATCCGATTGATCCGATTGAAGAAGCGCTCAACGAGACTGCACTGGCAATCGACCCAAGCGCTGCAGTTAAAAGCGCCCTTTTCGGATCACCCGGGGCGGGAGGCAGCCGGGATGCATCCCGAGACGCCGCGCTCTGTTGCGGCGTCTCGGATTGGGTTCGGGTCGTATGCCCGCCCTGCAATCTGGGTGGCGCCTTCGGTCCGGCTTTGGGGCAGAGGCCGTGTCGACCGGTGTGTCACCCGCATGCCCTGGCGTAAAATGCCGACGAATGGGACGGCCCACCGCATCGACCCGGGCGTTGGTCTTGATCGTTGGGCTGCCGCGGGAAGGGCCCACGCAGCCTTGCTTTTAGCGCCCCTTTTGCCGCCGCGCCGTGCCCTTAGACGCTGAGGCTGGTTCTCTCGATCATAACGAAACCGACATCGTAGGCTTCCGATACTGCGTCCAGAGAACGGTAGCCAACGCCGGCCACTCGCCACCTACCGAACCGGTCGTCTAGCGTGGGACGCGGGCCTTAGCGCTCCGTCAGATCCCGCCATCGGCTGCCGGTGCGCCACCGCCGGAAGACGCGGTCAATGCGGCGCCGATCGTCGACGCCCGGCACGCCGCATGGCGTGGTGGTCAGCATCGGTCGGATGACCGCCCACTCCTTGTCGGTCAGCTCGCATCGGCGCGTCGCGCCCTTCGCTCTGAGGCGGTTGAACAGATTGGGGCGGATCGACGGACCCGTGTCCGGAGGACATGCCCTAGCGCGTGACCGACCTGCCGGCCGGGTCTTAGGAGACCACGTCGACGGGGCGGCTTCCCCCTGCTGAACCGGCGAGCGAGTCTGCCTGCAGCGAAGCCTCGGCCAGCATCCAGCTGCAGACCGCCTCGGCATTCTCAGACAGGGGCGTGCGGTCGGACCACACCAGCCAATGGCCGAGCCCGGTCGCCCATGACCACGGACCCAGCCGCACGAGGAGGCCCTGAGCGAGAAGCCGATCGATCACATGGGCGTAGCCCATCGCCACCCCCTCACCCGCCATGGCCGCCTGGAGCACAAGCGCATAGTCGTTCAGCCGAAGGCCCCCGCCGGCATCGCGCCAGGAAAGGCCGGCCGCGGCAAACCAGTCGGCCCAGGTCGGGCGCGCGCGATAGGGTTCCTCAAGATGGATCAATGCGGCGCTCGTCAGCGCCTGGGGATCGGCCGGCACGCCATGCCGGGCCACCCAGCCAGGGCTCGCCACGGCAACGACGTGTTCATCGGCGATCAGCCCTGCAGCGTAGCCCGGCCAGGCCCCAGTGCCGCGGCGCATCCCAAGCGCGATACCTTCGCCAGCCAGGTCCAGCTCTTTGTCGGTGGTCTGCAGTCGGAGATCGATCCCCGGATGGCGCGCATGGAAGGCCTGCAGGCGCGGCACCATCCAGTGATTGGCGAAAGCCGTCGAGACCGACAGCGTCACATGCCGGGTCACCGCCAACCGGCCGAGATGGTCCAGCGTCGCCTCCAACCGCGAAAACCCTTCACCCACGTCATGCAGCAAAAGCGCGCCGGCATCGGTCAGGGCGATCTTGCGATGGCGGCGCTGGAACAGGGCCACGCCGACGGCGCGCTCCAACTGGCGCACCGATTGGCTGACGGCGGGCTGGCTGACATTCAATGCCTCGGCCGCGCGGGTGAAGGAAAGATGGCGCGCCGCCGCCTCGAACACCGCCAGATGGTGCAGCGATCCGATCTGACGCATCAGCTTACGCATAATTTCAGATTATCCATACGGAAAGGCATTTCAACCGTCACAGTCGCCCCTGAGCGGCCTAGTCTCTACGCGGCCGGCGCCCTGCTGGCCGCGAACGGTAAGGCTGGCGTCAAAGAAGGGGAGCTGCGCGATGCCCGAAATCCAGACGCCCGAGCGCGACGGCACGGCGCCAAAAACGCCCCCAAGCCACGCCAAGGTGGTCGTGATCGGCGGCGGGGTCGTCGGCTGCTCGATCCTATTCCACCT
>JBCCSW010000168.1:0-8771 GCA_039199465.1 Pseudomonadota bacterium | reverse complement strand
CGCCCTCGAACCCGTCGGGGGCAGGCTACAGCCGGGCCGAGCTGAAGGGCCTCACCGACGTGCTGATGCGCCATCCGCATGTCTGGGTGATGGCCGACGACATGTATGAGCACATCGCCTATGACGGCTTCGACTTCTGCACCCCGGCCGAGGTCGAGCCGGGGCTGAAGGACCGGACGTTGACGGTGAACGGCGTCTCCAAGGCCTATGCCATGACCGGCTGGCGCATCGGCTATGCCGCCGGTCCCGAGCAGTTGATCACCGCGATGCGCAAGGTGCAGTCGCAGTCGACCTCGAACCCGTCCTCGATCAGCCAGTGGGCCGCCGTCGAGGCGCTGAACGGGCCGCAGGACTACATCGCGATGTCGTGCCGGGCCTTTCAGAAGCGGCGCGATCTCGTCGTCTCGATGCTCAATCAGGCGACGGGGATCGAATGTCCGACGCCGGAGGGCGCCTTCTATGTCTACCCCTCGATCCGCGGGCTGATCGGCAAGACCGCGCCCGGCGGGACGGTGATCGAGAACGACGAGGCCTTCGTGACGCAGCTTCTGGAGACCGAGGGCGTCGCGGTCGTGCACGGCGCAGCCTTCGGCACCAGCCCGAACTTCCGGGCAAGCTATGCGACCTCGGAGGACGTGCTGGAGGAAGCCTGTTCGCGCATCCAGCGCTTCTGCGCGAGCCTTGCGTGAGGCCGGGCGCGGCCGGCCGGGATCGGCGTCCAGGCTGAGCGCGGGCAGCGCAGCGGCGACCCCGACAGGCGCCCACCGATCTCTCGCCCAGCCGACCTGGCTGGCACCCCAACCGCAGCCATGGGCCCGACGACGGGCGTCGTGGTCGAGGCGCGCAACCGCTTCGCCCCCTGCGGGCCGCTGCTCGAGGCCCGTGCGAGACCCTGAAAGACACGGAGAGCGGTTATGCGTGTGGTGATCGTTGGTGCCGGCATCGTCGGGCTCTGCACGGCGCGGGCGCTGCTGGCGCGCGGCGCGGCGGACGACACCCAGGTGACGGTCGTCGAGAAGGGGCCGATCCCCTGCCCGACCGCGGCCTCGGCCGACCATCACCGGCTGATCCGCCTGTCCTATCCCGATCATCCCGGCTATGCCCGACGCATCGCCGAGGCGTTCGCGGCCTGGGATCGGCTGTTCGCAGAACTGCCGCGCCCGACCGGTCACTACTACGCCGACCGGGGGATTTTGACGCTCAGCCAGCGCGCGGGCGACTATGGCGACCGCACCCGCGCGATGTTCGAGGCGGAGGGCATTGCCCACCAGGCCTTCGACAGCGCTGCAGCCCTGACCGACAGCTTCCCGGTGCTGGAGGCGCGCAACGTCGCCTCGGGGACGCTGTCGCGCGGCGGCGCGCTGATGGCCAACCGGATCATCACCGATCTGGCCGACACCCTGCGCGCGCGGGGCGCGACCTTGATCGAGCATGCGCCGGCGATCGCCATCGACCCGGGCCAAGGCCGCGTCAGCCTGATCGACGGCCGCGTGATCGACGGCGACCTGGTTGTCGTGACCGCGGGCGCCGGCATGCACGCACTGCTGCCCGCGATGGCGCAGGATCTCAGCTACATGCGCACGTTGATCGTCTACGCCCGCCCGCCCGACGATCTGGCCGAGGCCTGGGAAGGCGCGCCCTGCTGGACCGATCTCGGCGGCGATGACGACCTTTGGGGCATGCCGCCAATCGGCGGCCTGCCGGCGAAGCTCGGCTGCGGCGCGATGGGCCGCACCGACCCCGACGATGGCGACCGCATCGCGACGCTGGCCGAGGCCGAGACGCTGATGGGCAAGTATCGCGGCGGTTTCCGCGGGCTCGACCGCTTCAGCCTGGCCTTTGCGCAGGCCAATTACTGGATGCTGGCGCCGGGCGCGCGATTCATGCTGCGTCGCGAGGGCAGGGTGATCGCCGCCTCCGCCTGTTCGGGCCACGGCTTCAAGTTTGGCGCACTCTCGGGCGAAGACATCGCCGAGGCGGTGCTGGCGCCGGAGCGTTTCGACGACGTCGCGGCCCGGATGGCGGCGCGCGACGGTGCCGAAGCACCCGCCGGGCGCGAGGCCCGGGCGTGAAGGCGCCCACGGCGCCCACGGCGCCCGCACGCCACCCCGCCGACGCGACCTTGGCCGCGGCAACGTCGTCGTCGACGTCGGCTGACCGCCGTATCTGACGATCCGGTGGGGCTTGGCGCCGTCGACCGCCGCCTCCACCTCGCCATCGGCGCGCGCTGCACGACGAACTGCCTGGCCAGAGCAGTGAAAGTGCTTCACGAGCTGATCGGCATAACGCACTGATGGATCAGAACGATCGACGACGTGACCAGCATTCAGGCGTTGGCGCATCGCCCCCACGATGGACCTGCGCCGTGCGCGTTCGGCGCCGAACAACAGGGTCCCGGCTTCCACGGGCTGGGCCACCGCGATCGCGCTGAACTATCCGCGCCACGGGACCGGCTCGACGAGCATTCGGTGCTTGTGCCGGAGTTTGGTGCCTCGCGGACGGATGGCGTGCTGGAGACCGCGCGACCAACGACGCTCGACACAGCCACCGAGGGGTCGCCGAAAGAAGTTCCGGGCTTCGAGACGCGACCGCAGGCTCCGGTCCGAGTATCTCAACCTTCCGCGTGCGGCCATGGTGGGTGCGCCATCGAGCATGGTCGTGAACGGTACGCCGGTGAAGGTCGGTGCCTGGGACGACATCGAAAGGGATTATCCTTGGCCCCGTTTGTGCCGCAGCGCCCCAGGTGCTCGGTACCGCGTCGCAGTCGGTCGAGATGTCAAGCGCGCCCGCCGCGCCCTCGGCCGGGGCTCGCGCCGATCCCGGCGGCCCTCGCCTCATCGGTATTGGTCGCAGGGGCGTGCTGCCTCCCAGCCCGCAGGCTTAACGCGACCGCGCCACGAGCCGATTGAGCACGCGCCGCGGGGCCTCGGTCAGGTCGCGACGAAGGGATCGACGGGCTCGATCGGCGGATGCGCGGCCTCGATGACACGCCCAGCCGCGATCAGCAGATCCTCGCGAAAGCGTGGCGCGACGAGCTGGACGCCCATCGGCGCCCCCGGTCGCCCGGTCGCGACGTTCAGTGCCGGCAAGCCCGCCACCGGCAACGCGATCTGCGTGAGCTGCGCCCGGAACACCCGGTCGAACGCCGTCGCGTTCGCGACGTCGAAATGGTCGGGGAACGGCGGCTCGGCCGAGATCGGGCAGAGGACGAGCGGCCAGCGCTCGACGAATTGCTGCCAGGCGCGCACGAAGCCCATGCGCTGCTGCAGGGCCTGCTCGACGGTCGGGCCGCCGGCGGCGCGCTCGATCAGCCAGGGCCCGATGCGGTCGGCATCGGGATCGCCCTCCTCGGCAATGCGGTCGAGGCCCTGCGCGGCGAACTCTCCCATCCAAAGCCCGATATTCAGCGCGACACCCGGCGCAAGCGGCGGCGCCTCGGCCGGCTCGACGGCATAACCGGCGGCGCGCAGCACATCGGCCGCACCTTCCAGCGCCGCCACGACCTCGGGCGCGGGGGCCATGCCGTCGGGCTGCATGACGAGCGCCACGCGATGCGGGACCGTCGGGCCGGCCAGTGGCGCCGGCACCCACCATGGGTCGCGCGCATCGCCCGCGGCCATGGCGAGCAACGCCGCTTCGATATCGTCCATGCGCCGCGCCAGCGGGCCCGAGACCGCCATGATCTGCGGGCCGACCGTCCGGTCCGGTCCGCCCGGATTGACCTGAGCGACGCGCCCGAACGAGGGGCGCAGGCCGTGCAGGTTGCAGGCATAGGCCGGGTAACGGACCGAGCCGGCGATATCGGTGCCATGCGCAACCGCGCCGATGCCCGCGGCGACGGCCGATGACGCCCCGCCCGAGGAACCGCCGGGCGTGATCGCTGCATCATGCGGGTTGAGCGTGGCGCCATGCAGCGCGCAGCGGGTGAACCAGCGCATCGAGAAGGCCGGCGTGTTGGTGCGCCCAACGATCACCGCGCCCGCCTTGCGCAGATTGGCGACGACCGGCGCGTCCTCGGCCACAACGTTGTCGCGCTGCAGCCGCAGGCCATTGGTCGTGGCGTGGCCCCTCTGATCGGCGATCACCTTCACCGTGACCGGCACACCGGCCAGCGCTCCGGGCGCGGCGCCGCCAGCCAGGGCCGCGTCGACACGATCGGCCTCGGCAAGCACCTCCTCGTCGAAGCGCACGACCACGGCGTTGATGTCGGGATTGACGGCATCCAACCGCGCGAGCGTGTCCTCGGCGACCTCGCGCGCGCTCACGACCCGGTTGCCCACCAGCGTGCTGATCACGGTGGCGGGCAGGCGCCAGAGCGGTTCGTCCATCCCGATCTCCGTGGGTCCCCTCGTCTCGGATGACCGTGATCGGCGTGCGGCCACGGGTCAACCGCCGAGCGACGGACGATACGATGCACGCCAGGGCTGGTCGGCGCGCGACGCCGACGCTACCGCTGAGCGATGGAGCGGGCGCGCGATATCGCGGTCATCGGCGCAGGTGCGGTCGGCGTGTCGGTTGCCCTGGCACTCGCGCGTCAAGCCGGTGGCGATGGATCGACGGTGACCTGCATCGATGCGGAGGCGCCTGGCTCGGGCGCCAGCCGCGGCAATGCAGGGGTCATCGTCGCGGGCGGGGCGCTGCCGCTTGCCATGCCCGGCGCGACGCGCGAGGCGCTGGGTCTCATGGTCGGCCGCGACCGGGCGCTGCGCATCGGTCTTGCCCATCTCACGGGCTTCCTGCCCTGGGCACGGCGCGCCTTCGCGACGGCGACTACCCCAGCGGTCGCCGCGGCGGCCAAGGCGCTCGACAGCCTCGCGACACCGGCGGCCGATCTCTGGCGTGCGGATCTCGACGACGCGGACGCCGCGCGGCTCATCACTGAGAGCCGCTTCGTCTTCGCCTCGCGCCACGGCCCGATCGACGCCGAAGCGCTGACATGGCGACTGAAGCGCCAGTATGGCGTGCAGCTCCGCGTGCTGGACCGGGCGGGCCTCGCCGCGCTGGAGCCTGCGCTCTCGCCGGCCTATCGCGACGCAATCGCGATGGAGGGCATGGCGCGCCTCCGGGACCCGCAAGCCGCGACCGGGGCGCTGGCCAGGACGATGCTACGCCAAGGCGGCACGATCCTGCGCGCCGCGGTGACGGCGGTAAGGCGCGACGGGGCGCGATGGCGCCTTGCCATGGCTCCGCCCGACGGGCCGCCGCGCGATCTGGCCGCCGACATCGTGGTCGTCGCGGCGGGCTGGGCGTCGGCGCGGCTGCTCCGCCCGCTCGGGCTCGATATCCCACTCGAAGCCGAACACGGCCGCCATGTGATGCTGCCCGCGGGGGATGTCGAGATTGCCAACAGCGTGATGGATTTCGGGGCTCGGATGGTGGCGAGCCGGATGGAGGGTGGGATCAGGTTGGCCGGCAGCAGCGCCTTCACCGGCCCCGGCACCCCGCCCGAGGCCGAGCGGGACCTGCCGGCAATGCTGCGTATCGCCACGCGCATGTTCCCAGGGATCGACGTGTCGGGCGCCGTGCCCTGGGCCGGCAGCCGACCGTCGCTGCCCGACAGCCTGCCGGCGATCGGCCCGGTCCCCGGCCATCCGGGCCTGTGGGCGGCGTTTGGGCACGGCCATTACGGGCTGACGATGGCGCCAGCGACCGGGCGGCTGGTGGCGGCGATGATCCGCGGCGCGCCGTCGAACATCGATCCCCGTCCCTTCGACCCGGCACGGTTCCTCGACAGGGACGCCGCCGCCCGGGCCTAGTGGGCGGCATCCTGACCGGCTGGTTTGGGCGTGTCGTGGCCCTTCTCGGGGAGCAGCATCCGCGCACAGCGCTGCGCGCAGTCCAGGCAGGAGCAGGTCAGCATGAAGCCCGGCGCGCCCGTCACTCCGGCGAGCGGGACCATCGCACCATCCGGCGCCCGCTGCATCAGGCGCCGGACCGGCTGAGCCAGGGCGCTTGCCCTCGCCCCGTGCCGGCGGACCAGACGGTCGATCTCGACCCGGCCACGGCAGACGAGATCGTTGACGATGTCGGCGGCGAGGCGCCGCTCGGGCGTCGCCGGCAACCCGCGCCACGCGGTCATCCGCCCGGCCGCGACGCTACGCCGCCAGAGCGCCGTTGCCGAAGGGTTCTGCGCCAGGCCGTTCGGCAACCGGCTGATCGCCGAGGGGCCGAGGCCGATCAGCCGGTCGGACACCCGGACGCTCAGGCCGTCGAAGCCCCAGTCGAGGCGATCGGACGCGGCGGCGGCCAGCAGCGCATCGCCCGGCTTGACCCAGGTGCCGCCGCCGAGACGCAGATAGCCATGCGTGCGAAGCAGGAGGTCGGCGATCTTCGTCTGCGCCCCGGCGAGCAAGGGCTGCGCGGGCGCGACCCTACGATGGGCCTGGCGGCGCGACCGGTCGGGTGCGTGGCACCAGGGGGTCAGCACGATCCGCTCGGGACGCGTCTCTACGATGGCGGCCAGCCGGGCCTCGAACTCCATCGGGCCGTCGGCGGGAAGCCCGGCCAGGAACTCGACCGTCACGCCGGTGGCGCCGGCCTTGCGCAGGGCCTCGACTGCCGCGACCTCCTCGCGTCGGGTCGTGGTGCCGTCGCGCCCGCCAAGGGCACCGAGGCCCAGCACGACACTGACCGGCAGCCGCGTCGCCAGGGCCGAGACGGCGGCGAGGGCGGGGGCATCGAGGTCGAACGCGGCCGCCTCGACCACGATCTCGCCATCCGCGGTCGGCGGTAGCGCCAGGAGCGCCGCATCGGCCAGCGCCGACAGCCGATCGGCCCCCAGCATGAGCGGCGTGCCGCCACCCAGATGCAGCCGGGCCAGCGCCGTGTCCGGCGGCAGCGCACGCACCGCCAGCGCCAGTTCGCGCATCACCGTTGCCGCGAGGCTGCCGAGCGCCCCCGGCGCCGGCCGTTCGGCCCGGCAGGCGCACCACCAGCAGAGCCGGCGACAGAACGGGACATGGACGTAGAGCCCGACTGTCCCGCCCGCCGGCAGGGCCATCATCCAGGCGTCCAACGTGCCCGGATCGAGCGGCTGAAAGGCGTCGGGCGTGGGGTAGCAGGCATAGCGCGGCACGGGCGGACCGACGCAGGTCGGCCAGCCTTGGTCCGCCTGTGGCGCCGCGTCGATCTGCACAGATCCCGCCATGTCATCACGGATGACGTCGTAGCTGTCTGCAATCCTTGACACAGGACAAAGCTATGAGAAACTGTGGAAACGGATTCCGCTATACGGAGCCCCCACGCTTATGAGTGCGACCAGCCAGAAGACGTCGGCCAAGCACAAGGCCACGGACCAGCGTCGTCTCGCCTGCGGCGATTGTGCGATCCGCGATCGCGCCGTCTGCTCGCTGTGCTCTACCGAGGAGATGGCCACGCTGGAGGCCATCAAGCATTATCGCCGCTTCGAGGCGGGCGCGACCATCGCGATGGCGGGCGAGCCCCTGCCCTTCGTGGGCTCGGTGGTCGAGGGGCATGTCGCCCTGACACGGATGATGTCGGATGGCCGGCGCCAGATCGTCGGCCTGCTGTTCCCGTCGGACTTCATCGGCAGGCCGTTGCGCGAGACGATTGCCTATGACGCCGAGGCCGTCGACGACGTCCTGCTTTGCACTTTCGACCGGGTTCGGTTCGAATGGTTGCTGCGCCGCACGCCGCCGCTGGAGGAGCGTCTTCTCGAGATGACGCTGGACGAGCTGGATGCGGCGCGCGAGACGCTTCTGACCCTTGGCCGGCGCACCGCCCGCGAGAAGGTCGCGAATTTCCTGGTCATGGTCGCCCGGCGCCAGGGCATCGGGGCCGTCGCCCCGACCGAGCGCGTCGAGATCGTCCTGCCGCTTGGCCGCGACGATATGGCGGGCTTCCTGGGGCTTACCATCGAGACCGTCAGCCGGCAGATGACGGCCCTCCGCCGCGAGGGGCTTATCGACATGGTGAACGGCGCGCGGGAAGTGACCCTGGTCAATACCGACACGCTGGCCGAGATCGCTGGCGAAGACGGCGACGGCGGCCCGCTCGCCTAAGCTCTGGGCCCGACCCCAGCGTCACTTTCCCGGGCCGACGCTCTCACCCGACCATGTGTCGGACGATGGCGTCGGTCAGGGCTACGACAGCACCGCGCGAGACGGGCCTGCGCCGTTCGAGGGCACACATGTCGTCGCTAAGCGACGTATTTCACTCGGCTTTTCGCCGCAGCCACTGCGTCTGAGCGAAGCGGCACGGGCACAGCTCAGGCTGCGACATCCCGTCCAGAACCCCAACTCTTGTCCGAGATCAAGGCTCACGCCTGCATCGTCCGTCACCCAGGTTTCGTGCCGATTTTCCATCGGCCCTGCACGCAGACTCCTCCGCGGCGGGTCTACTTGAACGGTTACGGGAGACTTCGATGCCGACAGCCTTCAAGCTCGCAGCGCTCGGCATGCTTGCCGTCTTCGCTGCGATGGCTGCCAATTTCGGGCATGACCTGGCTTATCGCGTTCACGCGCTGCTGATCCTTGCGCTGGCCGCATTCCTGTTCTGGCGCGTGATGACGGCGGAGGACCGGAAGCCGGCACTCGTCTCCGGGCCGGATCCGAACAGCGGCTATGACGATGCGGTGATCCGCGCGGGCGTGATCGCGACGGCGTTCTGGGGCGTCGTCGGATTTCTCGTGGGCGTCTACATCGCCTTCCAGCTCGCCTTTCCCTGGCTGAACTGGGATCTTCCCTGGACGTCATTCGGGCGCCTGCGCCCGCTGCATACCTCGGCGGTGATCTTTGCCTTTGGGGGCAATG
>JBCCSW010000167.1:0-8817 GCA_039199465.1 Pseudomonadota bacterium | reverse complement strand
CGCGCGCGCCGTAGGAGATGCGTTTGCCGCCCTCCAGCACCTCGGCGATCATCGGATGATGCTTGAAGCGCTGGAACTCCATGTACGGGAAGACGTAGGGGTTCTCGTAGTTCAAGTGGACGACGAAGCCGATATACACTTGGTTGTCTTCCAAGTGATACATGAAGCTGCCGCCACCCGCGTTGCCGCCGAGCGGCCAGCCCATGGTGTGGGTCACCTGGCCGGGGCGATGCTTCTCGGGATCGATCTCCCAAAGCTCCTTCATGCCGAGGCCGTATTTCTGCGGCTCGCGCCCCTCGTCCAAGCCGAACTCGGCGATCATCTCCTTTGAAAGCGAGCCGCGCACACCTTCGGCCAGCATGACGTAACGGCCGCGCAGCTCCATCCCAGGCTCGTAGTTCGGGCCGGGCATGCCGTCCTTCTCGAAACCGAACTCGCCAGCAATGACGCCGGTTAGCACGCCGTCCTCGACGATGGCCTGGCTGGCGGCCATGCCGGGAAAGATCTCGACGCCCAGTCCCTCGGCCTGCTCGGCCAGCCAGCGGCAGACATTGCCCATCGAGACGATGTAGGTCCCGTGGTTGGACATGAGCGGCGGCATCAGGCTGGTTGGAATGCGGACCTCGCCCGCCTCGCCCAGCATGTAGAACCGATCCTGCGTAACTGGCGTGTGGATCGGCGCGCCCTTCTCGGCCCAGTCGGGAATCAGCCGGTCCAGGCCGCTGGTATCGAGCACGGCGCCCGACAGGATATGCGCGCCGACCTCGGATCCCTTCTCCAGCACCACGACCTCGAGATCGGGATTGATCTGCTTAAGCCGGATCGCGGCTGACAGTCCGGACGGCCCCGCGCCCACGATGACAACGTCGTATTCGACGGCGTCACGCTCGATCCCGTCCATCCCAATCTCCCAAACCGCGTCCCGATCGCGCCCGGATGACCCAGCTACAGTCTAGGTCGCGCCATGGCCGAGCACACTCCCGACCACGCACACCTTACGTATACGTCAACATCGTAGCGATGCTGTACAAGACCATATGTCGCCTGGCAACGACGCCGTGACCGGATGCTGCACCCTGCAGTGCCTCAGGCGACGCGCGCGACGCAAGGTCAGTCGGTTGCACAATCGACGTGATGGCGGCGTTGGCGTATCAAGATGCCCATGTCTGGCACAGCCGATCCTCCGCGAAACGACCTCGTCGCGGCCCTGACCTGGCAGGTCGAGCTTGGTGCGGATGAGGCGATCGGTGAGCACGGCATCGACCGCTTCGCGGCGACGGCCAAGGCGCAGGCTGAGCCGCCCGCCGACACCGCGCCCACCGACATCGCGCCCGTTGTCGAAGGCCAAGGAGAGAGAGCGCCTGCTGCGTCTCAGCGGCCAGCCTCGACGCCGCCGCCCCGCAAGAGCGCAGCCACGCCGGACCCCTCGCCAGGCGGTCCGCCGGACGGCGGGCAACTCGGTTCTGCCGCGGGGACAGGTGACCAGGGCGACGACGACCTCGCCACCGCGACCGATCTCACCACCCTCGCCCGCCTTGGCGAGGCGATGGACGCCCCGACCCTGAAGCCTGCCGCGCGGCGCTTCGTCTTCGCCGATGGCAACCCTGCCGCGCGCCTGATGATCGTTGGCGAGGCACCGGGTGCCGACGAGGATCGGCTGGGCCGCCCCTTCGTTGGCCGCGCGGGCCAGCTCCTTGACCGGATGCTGGCCGCCATCGGCCTGGACCGTACGGCAGCGGACCCGGCGCGCGCGGTCTACATCGCCAATATCCTGCCCTGGCGCCCGGCCGGCAACCGCACACCCACGGGCGAGGAGATCGCGCTCTTCCTGCCGCTGATCGAGCGTCACATCGCGCTCGCGGCACCCGAACGGCTCCTGTTGCTCGGGAATACGCCGCTAAAGGCCCTGACCGGCTCCTCGACCGGGATCACCCGGGCGCGCGGCAGATGGATGGAGCATCGGGGGACGGGGATCAGCACGATGGCCTCGTTCCACCCCGCGTATCTGCTCCGCTCGCCTGACAAAAAGCGCGAGGCGTGGGCCGATCTGCTCGCGGTGGCCGCCGCGTTGGATCTGCCCTATCCCGTCGCGTGACCGACCCGCCGCCATGCCCCTCACGAGCGCGAAATGAGCCGTATCGACAGCACCCGCGAGTTCATTCCCGTCGGAATCGCGATTTTGACCGTCTCGGACACCCGCACCCCGGCCGATGACCGGTCGGGCGACACCCTGGCCGAGCGGATCGTGGCGGCGGGACACCGCATCGCGGCCCGCGCGATCACGCCCGACGACCAGCCCGCGATCGAAGCGCAGCTCACGGCCTGGATCGCCGATCCGGCGGTCGATACCGTGATATCGACCGGCGGCACCGGACTGACCGGCCGCGACGTGACGGTCGAGGCGCACCGCGCGGTCTATGAGAAAGAGATCGACGCCTTTCAGACGGTCTTCACTCATGTGTCCGTGGCGAAGATCGGCACGTCGGCGGTGCAGTCGCGCGCCTGTGCGGGCGTGGCGCGAGGGACCTATCTGTTCGCCCTGCCGGGCTCACCCTCGGCCTGCCGCGATGCCTGGGACGAGATCCTGGTCAAGCAGCTCGATTATCGCCACCGGCCCTGCAACTTCGTCGAGATCATGCCGCGGCTGGAGGAGCACCGCCGCCGGAAGTGACTGCCCCCCTTTTTTGTGTCGGCAGCGCCGCAGATGCGGCGACGGTCGCGGGAATTGCGGTTCCCCCGCCCGGCAACCTAACACTTGATCAACTCTGCTGGCGCAGGCTTCGTGCCTGAGAAGACGACTTCACGGGCCCTTAGGCGCCATCAGACGAGAGGGTCCATGTCTGCACCACCGCTGCCCGTCATCGATGCAGGGTATCTGCACCGCCTGGACCGGCACCTCGGCCGCCAGACCGTCGAGGAACTGATCGCTGACGCGCTGCTTGAACTGGCGGACCGGCGCAGCCGGCTTGCGACGGCTCTCGACGCGGTGGATGCGGGCGAGCGGTGCTACGGCATCGCCCATGACCTGAAAGCCCTCGCCGGCAGCGTCGGGCTGACCGCACTGATGGCCGCGAGCGATCGCGTTCAACGTCTCGCAGGCGGCGACGACCCGGCTGGGGAGGCGGGCGCGCTGCGCGCGGCGGTGGACCAGCTGCTGGCGCGGATCGACGATGCTCTTCTGGCTCTTTCCAGCCGCCGACTGACCGACAGCGACGACCACATCAGACGAGCCACGGCCGAGCAGCGCCATGACCGATAGCTCTCAGGATCCCAACGCACCGATCGGCCTGCATCTGGTCGCCAAGGACGCACTCGACGCGTTCAAGGACGGCCTGCCTCCGCCCGAGGCCGCGTGGATCAGCGCCAACGGGTTCACGGCACGCCTTGGCCAACACGTCGCGATGCCGGCGCCAAACGGCGGGATCGATCGGATCGTGCTGGGCTGGGGCGATGCGAAGGCCCGGCGCCGGGTACGCTTTGCCATCGGCACGTTCGCCGCCAAGGCGCCGGCCGGTACCTATCGCCTCGAGACGCCGCTCAAGACGGCCGAGGCGGAGGAGACCGCGCTTGGCTGGCTGCTCGCGCGCTACCGCTTCGATCGCTACAAGGGCAATGCTGCCGCCGCGGACGGCGACGGCGCGGCTGCCGGCGACGGCGCGGATGTCGCCGCCGGTGACGCAACCGACGACGCGGCCGAGGAGGAAGACTCGGCCGATCTGCTGGTGCCCGACGGCGTGGACGGTGAGCGGCTCGGCGTGGTGGCCGAGGGCGTCTTCATCACCCGCGACCTGATCAACACGCCCGCCAACGACATGGGGCCCGCGCGGCTTGAGGACGCGGCGCGCCGCCTGGCGCAACGCCATGGCGCCGAGGTCAGCGCCACCGTCGGTGACGCCTTGCTGGAGGCCAATCTGCCGCTGATCCACACCGTCGGGCGTGCGGCGGCCGAGGCGCCGCGTCTGGTCGACATCACCTGGGGCCGCGAGGACCATCCGGCCGTGACCCTGGTCGGCAAGGGCGTCACCTTCGACACCGGCGGGCTGAACCTGAAGCCGTCCGGCGCGATGGGCCTCATGAAAAAGGACATGGGCGGCGCGGCGACGGTGCTGGGCCTTGCCCATATGATCATGGCGCTCGGCCTGCCGATCCGGCTGCGCGTGTTGCTCGGCATCGCCGAGAACGCGGTATCCGGCGCCAGCTTCCGGCCCGGCGACGTGCTGACCGCGCGCAACGGCACGACCATCGAGGTGAACAACACCGATGCCGAGGGGCGGTTGGTGCTCGCCGACGCGCTGGCGCTGGCAGCCGAAAGCGCCCCTCAGCTGATCGCCGATTTCGCCACCCTGACGGGCGCGGCGCGCGTCGCACTGGGGCCCGAGGTCGTGCCGTTCTACACCGATGACGAGGATCTGGCCGCCCAGCTTGGCGACGCCGGCCGGCGCGAGCGCGATCCGATCTGGCGCCTGCCGCTGCATGACGGCTATGACGGCGATATCGAGCCGCGGATCGCCGATCTCGACAATGCGCCGTCCGGCGGCATGGCGGGCAGCATCACCGCGGCGCTGTTCCTTCGCCGTTTCACGGCCGACATGCCGTGGGTGCATTTCGATGTCTATGGCTGGACGCCGAAGGCGAAACCCGGCAGGCCTGTTGGTGGCGAGGCGCAGGCGGCGCGCGCCCTGCTCGCCGTTTTGGCGGCACGCTATGGCAGCGCGAGCGGCTGACGATCCACGCTAGGTATCCCCGGGCGGGCGAAGGGAGGCGGCGCATGGCACCTGAGCCCGGACCAAAAGATGCCCGGCCGGATCCCCGGCAGTGTTTTGCCCGCCCCGATCTGGCGCATCATGCCCTGCGCGGCCTCGTCTCGGCCTCGGCCTATACCGAGGCCGGCACGATGATGGTGTCGGCGCCCGTGCTCGACATGCGGGCGGAGCCCGACAGCACGGCGACGCTCGATTCGCAGCTGGTCTGGGGCGAGCGTGTCGCGGTGGCCGAGCAGCGCGACGGCTGGGCCTGGGTACAGTCGGCGACCGATGCCCGCGTCGGCTATGTCCAGGCTTCGGGCCTCGCCGACGACGGCACCGCCGCGACGCACCGGGTGTGCGCCCCCGGCGCCCATGTCTACGCGGAGCCGGCGGTGAAATCGGCCATGCTGGCAAGGTTGCCAGCCCCAGCCCGCGTTGCCGTGGTCGAGGAGGTCAGCGCCGACGGGACCACGGCGCCCTTCGTGCGCCTAGCCGACGGTGCCGGCTTCATGCCGCTCTCAGCACTCGCGCCGCTACCCGAGATGGTCGAGGACTGGGTGTCCGAGGCACAGGCCTATATCGGCACGCCCTATCTCTGGGGCGGGCGGTCCAGCCAGGGCATCGACTGCTCGGCCCTGATCCAGGTCGCCATGGCCGCGGCCGGCTTGGCCTGCCTGCGCGACTCAGACCAGCAGGAGGCGGCCGGCTGGCCGGTCCTGCCCCCCGAGGAGGACGCACGGCGCGGCGATCTGGTGTTCTGGCGGGGCCATGTGGGCGTCATGGTCGACACGGCGCATTTGCTGCACGCCAACGCCTTCCATATGTCGACGGTGATGGAGCCGCTGGTGAAGGTCGCGCGGCGGATCGAAGACGCCGATGGCGGGCCGATCACCACGACGCGCCGCCCAAGCTGTGCCAAACTGGACCCCTAGGCTAGCACTCCCTTCGTGGTGGATCGATCGAGGACAGCATGTTTCGTCTCCCCCGTCCCGCCCTTGGCCATGCGCAGTTGCGCGCCATCGTGCTCTGCCTCGGCGCCGCCATGCTCTCGGCCTGTGCCAGTGCGCCGGCCAGCGCGCCGGCCGGTGAGCCGGTACCGCCCGAACGCCCTGCAGCCGCAAACACCTCTGCCGGCGAGACGAACGCCGTCGCGGCGGCGCCCGCCCCGACCCCTGCGGTGACATCGACCAAGGCGATGGATTTCCAAAGCTGGCGGGCCGCCTTCCGGGCGCGCGCTCTGGCCGAGGGGATCTCGCCGGCCGTCTTCGATGCCGCCTTCGACGGCGTGCGCGTGCGGGCCGACGTGCTGGAGCGCGACCGCTTCCAGCCGGAATTCGTGCGGCCGATATGGCAGTACCTGGACAGCGCCGTCTCGACGCAGCGCATCGAAATCGGCATCTCGCGTGCCCGCTCGAAGGCCGCCCTGCTCGCCGAGATCGAGGCCCGCCACAACGTTGAGGCCGAAGTCGTCGTCGCCGTCTGGGGGCTCGAAAGCGCCTATGGCGCGAACTACGGCAACACCCCCGTCATCGCCGCGCTCGCCACACTGGCCCATGATGGCCGGCGCCGCGCCTTCGCCGAAGAGCAGCTGATCGCGGCACTCCGCATCATCCAGGCGGGCGATATCGCGCCCGAGCGGATGGTGGGCTCATGGTCGGGGGCCATGGGCCACACGCAGTTCATCCCGACCAGCTTCCTCGACTACGCCGTCGACCATGACGGCGATGGTCGGCGGGACATCTGGGCACCGGATGCGGCCGACGCGCTGGCCTCAACCGCGAACTACCTCGCCGCGTTCGGCTGGGACTACGGTGCGCCCGCGGTGCACGAGGTCGCGCTGCCGGCGGGCTTCGACTACGCCTCGGCCTCGGCAGGACCGCGCGCCGCGGCGGACTGGCGGGCTGTCGGCGTGACGCTGATCGACGGCCGCGCGCTGCCGGCGGGCGAGGCGGTCGAGATCCTGCTGCCAGCCGGCGCCGAGGGTCCGGCCTTCGCCACCTGGCCGAACTTCAAGGTGATCCGGCGCTATAACAACGCCACCTCCTACGCGCTCGCCATCGCCATGCTGGCCCGCCAGATCGACGGCCAGCCCGGCATCGTGGCGTCATGGCCGCGCGACGACCGCGCGCTGACCCGCGACGAGACGCGCGAAGTGCAGGAACTGCTGACGACCCGCGGCTACGACACACGCGGCATCGACGGCATCATCGGGCCCGACACGCGCCGCGCGGTGCGCGCCTTCCAGGCGGCGAGGGGCCAGATCCCAGACGGCTATGTCTCCGCACGGCTTCTCAACGCGCTGCGCGATTCTGGGGGATGAGCTACAAAGGGGGGCTGAAGACCCCCACGCGCGATTTCTGCAACTTGGTGTTGAACCTTTCCAGCACGCGGCGCGTTAGCGCGTCACGACACAGGAGGGTCTCATCATGTCGCGCCTTTCAACCACCACGGCCATCGCCGTCGTTGCTGTCATGCTGGCGCTGCCGGCCAGCGCGCAGATCGCGCGGCAGGGCGATCGGCTCGTCGATCTCGGCAAGCCGGCCGAGCAGTTGACCGTCACCGACGGCCGCGAGATCTCGGCAGCCGACCGCCAGAAGATCCTGTCGATCATCGCCGATACGCTCGGTCAGGACGCGCTGTCCTCGAACGGCGTAAATCTGCCCGACGCCGTCGAAGCGGCGATCGTCGAGGGCGATCCGCTCCCGACCGGCGCCGCTCGGCGGCCGATCGGCGGCGATCTCGCCGACGCGCTCGCGCCCTTCAGGCCGGACGGCACCGAATGGGTCCAGGCCGGCGAGCACCTGATCGCCGCCACGACCGAGGGGACGGCGGTCATGGTGCTCTACGATGCGCTGAACTGAGCGCAGGCGTCACGCAGGCGCACGGCCCGCCACGGGTGGCCTTGCGCGCCTCCTGGCCTCAAGCAACTGGGCCGCAATGGGCCGCCACGGGCCATCGACGGCAGTGATGTCGATTTTCGCCCAGTGGCGGTCGCAACCACCCCAGCCGCCCATCAGTCCTTCGGCGATGCCATCTGAGATGGTAGCGCGGAGGACGGGCGGATGCGGACAACGGCAAGAGCGGTGATTGTCGGCGGCGGCGCCGTCGGCTGCTCCATCGCCTATCACCTCGCCAAAGCGGGCTGGGACGATGTCGTCATGCTCGAGCGTGACGAGCTGACCGCGGGCTCCACCTGGCACGCCGCCGGTCTGCTCCCGTATTTCAACATGAGCTACGCGACGAGCCACATCCACGACTACTCGATCAAATTTTACAAGACGCTGGAGGAGGAGACCGGCCTCAACGCCGGCTTCGCGGTCGTCGGCAACCTGCGCATGGCGCAGAGCCGCGCGCGCATGGACGAATACATGCTCTATGCCACGACGGCCGAGACCGTCGGCATCCCCTTCGAATGGCTGAGCCCGAACGAGATCGGATCGCGCTACCCGCTGGTGCGGACCGAGGATCTAGTCGGCGCGATCTACCACCCGACCGACGGCTACATTAATCCGGCCGATGTCAGCCAGGCGATGGCCAAAGGAGCGCGGATGCGCGGCGCCGAGATCGTGCGGCGCGCCCAGGTCGACGGTTTTCGCAAGCGCAACGGTCACTGGCTGGTCGACGGCCACATCATGCACGAGACCGGCGGGCGGCTGGTCGCGAAAGAGCCCTTCACCATCGAGTGCGAGACGGTGGTCACCGCCACCGGCAACCACGCCCAGCGCACCGCAGCGATGATCGGCTGCTACATCCCCGCGATCCCGGTCGAGCACCAGTACATCGTGACCGAGCCCGACCCGGCGCTGGTCGAGTGGCGCAAGACCAACCCGGAACACCCGGTGCTGCGCGACGCCGACGCCAAATGGTATGTGCGCGAGGAGCGGGGCGGCTGGATCCTAGGCCCCTATGAGCGCAACGCCCCCGCCTGGGCCGTACACGGCGTGCCCGAGAACTTCCGCGCCGATCTCCTGCCGCTCGACCTGGAGCGGATCGAAGAGGAATACGCCTCGTTCAACCACCGTATCCCGACCTCGGAGACATGCGGGCTGAAGGACGATTTCAACGGGCCGAT